>DATEIF010000888.1:0-8173 GCA_035279205.1 Vineibacter sp. | reverse complement strand
GCCCGAGAACAGTTCCGGCGCGCCGGCCTCGTCGACCTGGATGTGCGCCGCGGGATGGCAATAGACCACGCCCCAGGGCGGCGTCAGGCAGGAGAGCGCCAGCGCGTTGGCGGCCGTGCCGGTCGCCACCGGGTAGGCCACCAGGGTGTCGTGCTCGAACAGCCGCCGCAGCCGCTGCACCACGCGCTCGGTCAGCGGATCATCGCCATAGGACGACATCGGACCGGCGCGATAGGCACGCGTCAGCGCCTCGAGGATCGCGGGATGGGCGCCGGCCGTATTATCGCTGCGAAAATCCAGGATGGTCTGGGCGGCACTGTCGCTGGGGGCATCCATGGATGATCACTCTCCCGGTTCGCGGCACACCGCCTCGATCCTGTTGCCGTCAGGATCCAGGACAAAGGCGGCGTAGTATGTCGGGGTGTACTCGGGGCGCAGGCCCGGCGGGCCGTCATCGCGGCCACCCTCGGCCAGCGCGGCGGCGTAGAAAGCGCGCACGGCGGCACGGCTGGGCGCCCGAAACGCCCAGTGGCGGTTGTCGGCCACGACGTTGGTGCTGAGAAAGACCGAGATGTAGCCACCGGCCGCGCTGCGCTCGCCGTAGCCGATGCCGCGCTCGCTGCGGTAGACGCGCGGATAGCCCAGGGTCGACAGGACCGCGTCGTAGAAGCGCTGGGCGCGATCAAGATCGGCCGTGGTGATCGAGAGATGGTCCAGCATGCCGGCCTGGCCTACTTCGCGTCGGTGAACCGGATCGTGCCCAGGACGGTGCCGGTGGCGGCATCGATGACGTAGCCCAGCGACGCGCCGTCCCGGGTCCGCACATGGGCGATCAGCCGGTCGCCGGCGGCCGTCAGGCTTTCGATCTTCGCGCCCTCGGGGAGCCGCACATCGACCTCGCCGAAGGCGCGGGGCGGCGTGCCGGGCGCCGTCACGGTGGGTTCCGGGACGCCCGTTTTCGTCGTAAACATGCGCCGCCCGATTTCGACCAGCACGATGGCAAAGCCGACAACGATCAACACGCCCATCACGCCGACGATCCACGCCAACACACGCTGACCGCGCGACATCGGTTCCTGCTGCATCCTTTACCGTCGCCCTCGCCTTCACCCGTCCCATGCCGCGCCGCCCGCCCCCGACCGAGATCGCCGACCTCGACGACGATGCCCTGCCACCGATGCCGGCCGATGCGTCGCTGGACGCGCCGGCCCCGGGTCCGCACACCTTCGCCGTGAACGACGCCGATCGCGGCGACCGGCTCGATCGACGCATCGCGGCCTGGCTGCCGGCCCTGTCGCGCAGCCGTGGCAAGGCGCTGATCGAGGCCGGTTGCGTGGCGCGGCTGGCGCCCGATGGGACGCGCGCGACCATGGCGGACGCCTCCCACAAGGTCAAGGCGGGGGACGTCTACGAGATCACCGTGCCCGAAACCGTGGCGGCCACGCCGCTACCCCAGGCGATCCCGCTCGATATCCTGCACGAGGACGACGACCTGCTGGTGCTTAACAAGCCGGCCGGGCTGGTCGTGCATCCCGCGCCGGGCAATCCCGACCACACCCTGGTGAACGCGCTGCTGGCGCATTGCGGCGACAGCCTGTCGGGCATCGGCGGCGTGCGGCGGCCGGGAATCGTGCACCGGCTCGACAAGGACACCAGCGGCGTGATGGTGGTGGCCAAGACCGACCGCGCCCACCAGTCGCTGGCGACGCAGTTCGCCGCCCACACCATCGACCGGGCCTATATCGCCGCCGTCCATGGCGCGCCGCTGCCGAGATCCGGCCTGATCGAAGGCAATATCGGCCGCCATCCGCGCGATCGACAGCGCATGGCCGTTGTGGCCCATGGCGGCAAGCGGGCGGCGACGCGGTACGCCGTCCAGGAAACCTTCGGATCGCCCATCCGGCCAGCCGCCAGCCTGGTCCGGTGCGAGCTGTTGACGGGTCGGACCCATCAGGTCCGGGTTCACTTGGCCCATCGCGGCCATGCTCTGCTGGGCGATCCCCTCTATGCGACGGGCCGGGCTGCCCGTGCCGCTGCCCTACCGGCGGCCGTCCGTGCCTTCGCCCGGCAGGCCCTTCATGCCCAGCATCTGGCCTTCAATCACCCGGTCAGCCACCGCCGTGTCTCGTTCGAAACAAACTTTCCTCATGATATCAATGAATTAATTGTTACCCTCCGAGCGCTGCCCTGAACACATTTCCGACATGATTAGTCAGGTATCCTCCTTGCGTTACGCCGCAGCGCAGCATACTTTGGCAGTCGTGGACTTGGAGTGCCAAAGCTGGGCTCGGAGCCACAGCGTAGCGTTTGCGTTCCGATAGGTACGGGATGCCCCTCGCGGGGGTCCTGCACACGGAGGGGAGATTCTCATGGCCACTGCTGCCGCCCTACCTGCTGTTGTCAGTCTGTCGCCGGATGGCAATCTGACACGCTATCTGCAGGAGATCCGGAAGTTTCCGATGCTCGCCCCCGACGAGGAGTACATCCTCGCCAAGCGCTGGCGCGAGCATAATGACAGCGACGCGGCGCATAAGCTGGTCACCTCGCACCTGCGGCTGGTCGCCAAGATCGCCATGGGCTACCGCGGCTATGGCCTGCCGATCGGCGAACTGATCTCCGAAGGCAACGTCGGCATGATGCAGGCGGTGAAGCGCTTCGACCCGGATCGCGGCTTCCGCCTGGCGACCTATGCCATGTGGTGGATCCGCGCCTCGATCCAGGAATACATCCTGCACAGCTGGTCGCTGGTGAAGATGGGCACCACGGCGGCGCAGAAGAAGCTGTTCTTCAACCTGCGCAAGATCAAGGGCCAGATGCAGGCCATCGACGACGGCGACCTCAATCCCGACCAGGTGAAGAAGATCGCCACCCGGCTGGGCGTGCCCGAGGACGAGGTGGTCAACATGAACCGCCGTCTGACGGCGCCTGACCAGTCGCTCAACGCGCCGACCCGCACCGATGGCGAGTCGGAGTGGCAGGACTGGCTGGTCGACGACTCGCCGAACCAGGAGGCGCGGTTCTCGGAGAACCAGGAGCTCGAGCAGCGGCGCTCGCTGCTGACCGACGCCATGCGCACCCTGTCGGACCGCGAGCGGCACATCCTGACGCAGCGCCGGCTGATCGAGGAGCCCAAGACGCTCGAGGACCTGTCCGACGAGTTCAAAATCAGCCGCGAGCGCGTGCGCCAGATCGAGGTGCGCGCCTTCGAGAAGCTGCAGCGTGCCATGAAGAACGCCGTGGTTCAGGCCGCGCGGCCGTAAGGCCACCTGCTCCACGTCTCGCTTGGATGCGAAGGGCCGGCTCCGCCGGCCCTTCTCTATTTCGCGAAGTAGACGTCGACCGTCTTGCCGTCGATGTGCCAGGCCTTGACGCTGGCACGACCCGCACTCGTGACGGCGAGGTCGATGGTGAGCTGTGTCGTGCCGGCAGCCAGCAGCCTTTCCAGTTCAGGCGCATGGCGCTCCGGCACATAGAGCCGTCCGCTCTCGACGCCGGCCGGCGTGAAGCGCAACTGCCCGGCGGGTCCACGTTCGCCGGGCTGCGACCGCCGCGCTTCGGCCAATACCTCGCCCCACCCTTCCACCACAAAGGCACATCCGGCCTCTGCTGCCTCGGCACCACTCGCAGCCAGCGGCCGCACACGCGCCGGCGCGTCCGCGGGCGCTTCCATCACGCAGAGCCGCGTGGTGCGGCCGACGAAGGGAATCTCGGCGTTCCAGTCGAACCGGTAGTTCAGGTAGTGGCCGCGCAGCATGTCGCGCGGGTCGTAGCCCCGGATGGCGACCCGCATCACCCGGGCGTTGGCGATGCCATATTCGGCGTCGCCCACCATGGCACCCAGCACCGCCACCGGCAGCGCCAATGCCGCGATCACCAGCGCCGTCATCATGCGTTTCATATCGCCGCCTCCACCGGCCTGCCGGCGCGGCGCGCGATGTGCCATCCCAGCGCCGCGAGGGCGAGACACAGCAGCCCGCCGCCGATCAACCCGAGGCCGGTGTTCAGCAGGCCGCCGAACGCTTCCCAGTAGATGACGAAGACGCGGACCGTGATCACCGCGAACGCCAGCACGAACAACGCGCGCCGCCCGGCGCGCAGGGCCAGCCAGCTCACGGCGGCCCAGAAGGCGATGAAGACCAGGGCGGCACCCAGGTATGGCAGGCCATCGGTCGAACGCCGGGTCCAGAACGTGGCGCCGTTGGCGCCTGCCAGCTTCCAGATCATCATGGTGGCCAACCAGGTCGCCAAGCCGCCCAGCACGATCACCATCAGCGCCATGGCACTGGCATCGTCGCGCCGCGATTCGCGCAGCAGCAGCGCCGCCACCAGCAGGCTCGCGATGATCGCGACCATGGTCCCCGCTTCTTCGCGTGGCCGGAACACGATGAACTGCGGCACGCTGGCGGCAAACAGCAGCGCCAGCACGGCGCAGGCGACGATGGCGTTGGCCTGGCCACGCGTCGTGGCGAGCCAGCCGCGCGCGATGCCGACGATCATCAGAAGAAGGCCCGGTACCCAGACCATCAGGATGATGGCATCGCCGTGCAGCAGCCGGCCCAGGACGCGATCCAGGGCTTCGATGGCCGTGAGATAGGTCACCGTGGCGGCGGCGGCCCAGGCGACGCCCAGGACGCGCGATCGCGTCATCAGGGCAAGGAAGGGCGTGCAGATCGCCATCCACAGCAGCAGCGCCTGCCAGGCGGGGCCATCGAGCTGATAGACTTGGCTGATCAGGGCGATGCCGCTCAACACCAGCCCCGACAGGACGATCGCCAGGATCTCGCGGGTCTTCTCCCAGTGGCGCTGCCAGGCGAGGAAAAGCGCAGCCGCCGCGCCGACATTCAGGGCTAGGTTGACGGCGATCTTCAGCCAGCCCGGGATCACCTCCCAGTTCGCCGCGACCACGGCAATCAGGCCCATGCCGATGGCAAAGGCCCCCAGGCCGGCCAGCGCCCATAGCCACACGGGACGCGCCTGGGCGCGCTCCCAGTCGGCAATGCGCTGCGCGCCGGCCGCGTCGATCAGCCCCGCGCTTTGCCAGCGCGACAGGTAACGATTGGCAAACATTCCCCCTATATGAGCAAATACTCACTTCCTGTCAAGCAGCGGACCTTGCCTCGTCCGTCGCCCCTGGTGTCTATGGCGCGCGAAACACACCGGGACAGGCGACATGACCATCGAGAGTAACGTTGCACCGCAGACCATCGCCCTGATCGGCTTCGGCGAGGCCGGCACCGCCATCGCCCGCGGGCTGTGCGGGCCTGATGGCTGGCGCGGCATCACACGCCCCGGTGACAATCGCGCGCGGCGCGTGATCGCCATCGACACGGCGCTCGACAGCGACGACCGCGGCCATGCCCTGGGCGCCGAGGCGCGGCGGCTCGACGTGGACATCACCCGCGATTACACCGCGGCGCTGCGCGCGGCGGACCTCGTTGTGTGCGCCGTGCCGGGCGAGAATGCGCTTGCGGCAGCGACCGCCGCTGCCCCTTTCCTCAAGCCGGATGCGCTCTATCTCGACCTCTGCACCGTCACGGGCCGCATGGCCGAGGATGATCGCGCCGTGGTCGCGGCGGCGGGCGCGCGTTACGTCGACGTCGCGGTCATGGGCACCTTCTTCGGGCACGGCCACAAGGCACCGATGATCCTGGCCGGTCCCGATGCCGCCGCGGTGGCGGCGTGGATGAAGGCGCAGGGCTTCGTGGTCAGCATGCTGGGCCCCAAACCCGGCAGCGCCTCGGCCGTGAAGATGATGCGCAGCGTCATGATCAAAGGCATCGAGGCCCTGGCAGTCGAGTCGTTCGTCGCTGCCCGACGGCAGGGCATCCTCGAGGAGGTCCTGGACTGCTTCGGCGATCTCGACCTGGTGACGTTCCGCCAGTACGTGACGACCCTGCTGGAAACGCACCTGGTTCACGCCAAGCGGCGCTGGGAGGAAATGGAGCTGGTCGAACGCACCCTGCACGAGACCGGCGTCGAACCGCTGATGACGCGCGCCATCGTTGCCAATCACCGGCGGACCGTCGAGGCCGCCATCGCCCCGGCCGACGGCAAGGTCCCGCCTCTCGACGTGGCGCTGGAGCTGCTGTCACGGCAGGCCGTGCGCGGCGGTCACAATGCTGCCAATAAGTGACTGTTTGCTCACCGCCGAAGCTACCAAGCTGGACGAGGATGACGATGCGGCGCCCTTTGCATTGGCCGGCAATGTTGGTGATCGGTGCCATGATGGCGTTCGGCGCACAGGCGCAGGCACAAACCAGCCCACCTGCAACGGCGGATGACATCAGCAGACGCGTCCTGAAGCTGATCGAAAGCCTGAAGACCAATCAGGACATCACCGCGGCGCGCGTCGAACAATTCACCGGCGTGCGGCTCATCTCGCCGGTCGAATCGATATCGGAATGGACTGACAGCGACGGCAAAAAGCACAGCCAGCGCAGCAGCGATCCCGACGGTGCCGCGGCCACCGGAAAGCTCGCCCCGCCGTGGCTGTATCACCTGCAGATCTACCGCTATCCGCCTGAGAAGACTCACGCCCGCTTCGATCTGTCGTTCGTTCCCGGCACGACGGCCGATCTCGACACTGCCGACATGACGCCGGTCTGCGCCTTCGATTTCGACGCCCATGCCGCCGCCTTCACGAACATGGGTTTCAAGGAGAGCATCATCACCGGCCCGCACGGCAGCCGGCGCGGCAAGATGTTCAGCCGCGGCGCGATCAATGTGCACGTGTACCCGGGCGGCCGCCCGAATGCAGCCGGCCGCGCCTGCGTCTGGATGATCAACGTCGAGTAGCCGTGTCCGTCGCGAGCGGTTCCTGCGCTGATGGTTATCTTAGTGATTATTCACTGACCATCAGCGGCAACCTGTGTTACGAATCACCTGCCGTGGCGGCATGCAGGTCCGGCACGTTGGGCAATACATGGGGGGCACAGAATGACAAACCTGTCGTCACGTCGGTCAGCGCTGCACATCGCTTTCGGTGCAATCCTCCTCGGCACGGGATTCGCGCGGCCGGTAGCGGCTGAATCCTTTCCCGGTACCGAGGCCGGCGCGCGTGCGCTGCTGAAGCAGTTCCTCCCCGATGCGAAGGCCGACAAGGCGGCACTGATGCGGTCGCTGCGGCCCACGGCCGCCGACTATCGCGCCGTCTACAAGGATCCGTTGGCCGGCCGGCTGGAGCAGGAGCACCGCAAGATCTGGGACGCCGGCACGGTGCTGGCCGGCAAGCCGGATCAGACGGAGTTGCTGCTCCTGGTCGTGCGCACCGACGACCTGATCGACGGCAAGCCGGCGCTGGGCGAATTCCCCGGCGGCTACAAG
Source organism: Vineibacter sp. (assembly GCA_035279205.1). Lineage (GTDB taxonomy): Bacteria > Pseudomonadota > Alphaproteobacteria > Reyranellales > Reyranellaceae > Vineibacter. Next base: position 850 of record DATEIF010000888.1, on the reverse strand, counting down.
AAGGTTGTGGGCGAGATGAAGCGCGGATTGCCCATCGCGCGCTTCAAATTCGTCAAGCCCGGCTCGGGCACCGGCATGGCGTTCGACGGACTGGTGTACGTCAACGGGCGCTGGGTGCTGATCCCCAAGCCCTGGACAGCAGCCGAATCCTGACGCTCGGCCGTTAGCCGGCATACTGGTCGCTGATGTCATCCCGAGCGCAGCCACGCTCGGGATGCGCAGCGCTAATCGGCGAACGGATCCTTCATCAGGATGGTGTCGTCGCGCTCCGGCGAGGTCGACAGCAACGCCACCGGACAGCCGATCAGCTCTTCCAGCCGGCGCACATACTTGATCGCCGCCGCCGGCAGGTCGACCCATGAACGCGCACCGCGCGTGCTCTGCTGCCAGCCCTCGAAGGTCTCGTAGACCGGCTCGATCTTGGCCTGCGCGTCCATGGTGAAGGGAAAACGCTCGATGGTCTGGCCGCCGAGGGTGTAGGCCGTGCAGACTTTCACCTCGGACATGCCGTCCAGCACGTCGAGCTTGGTCAGCGCCACGCCGTCCATGCCGTTGAGCTTCACGGCCTGGCGCACCATGACGGCATCGAACCAGCCGCAGCGCCGCTTGCGCCCGGTGTTGACGCCGTACTCGTGACCACGCTGCTGCAGGCCATCGCCGATGGCATCGAACAGCTCGGTCGGGAACGGACCGTCGCCGACGCGCGTGGTGTAGGCCTTGGCGATGCCCAGCACATAGCCGACCGCGCCGTTGCCCAGGCCCGAGCCGATCATCGCCTGCGCCGCCACGGTGTTGGATGACGTCACGTAAGGGTACGTGCCGTGATCGATGTCGAGCATCGTTGCCTGCG
>DATEIF010000887.1:0-10131 GCA_035279205.1 Vineibacter sp. | reverse complement strand
CGGCGCGTCAGCGCCGACCGTGATGAGGTCGCCCGTCGCTTCGCGCCGGGCGATGCGGGCGAGGACGCCCGCGGTCCGAAAACTCACCCGCCCTGGGCGTCCAGCGCGTAGCCGGCGGCGCGTACCGTGCGGATCAGGTCGGGCTGGCCCTCGATATTGAGGGCGACCCGCAGGCGGCGGATATGGACGTCGACGGTGCGGGCCTCGATGTAGACATCGCGGCCCCAGACCGAATCGAGCAGCTGCTCGCGGGTGAACACGCGGCCGGGATGCTCCATGAAGTGGCGCAGCAGGCGGAACTCGGTCGGTCCCAGGTGCACCGCCTTGCCCTGGCGCGTGACGCGGTGCTGCACCAGGTCCATGGTCAGGTCGGCGTAGCTCAGCACCTCGTCGGCCAGTGCCGGGCGGATGCGGCGCAGCACGGCGCGGATGCGCGCAATCAGCTCGGCCGGCGAGAACGGCTTGCTGACATAGTCGTCGGCGCCGGCATCGAGCCCGCGCACACGGTCATGCTCCTCGCCGCGTGCGGTCAGCACGATGATCGGGATATTGGCCGTGCCCGGCGCGCGCCGCAGCTGGCGGCAGACCTCGATGCCCGACATCAGCGGCAGCATCCAGTCGAGCAGGACCAGGTCGGGCCGGTCCTCGTCGATGGCGCGCATCGCCGCTTCGCCATCGCCGGCGGCCGATACGCGGTAGCCGGCGCGCTCCAGGTTGTAGCGCAGCAGCTCGACCAAAGGCGCTTCGTCCTCGACGATCAGGACGTGTGTCTTGTTGGCGCTCATGCCGACAGGGGATCGGTCAGCGCCAGGGGGTGTGATTTCATGAAGTCCCACGGGGTCGCTCCTCGACGACCTCCTCTCCGGTCCAGCGGAAGAGGAGGAGTTCGGCGATATTGGTGGCGTGGTCACCGATGCGTTCGATGTTCTTGGCCATGAACATCAATTGTGTGCAGGCCGAGATGGTGCGGGCATCCTCCATCATGTAGGTCAAGAGTTCACGCACGAGGCTGTGGTAGACGTCGTCGATGTCGGCGTCGCGTTTCCACACGGCGCGGGCGCGGGCATCGTCCTTGGACGACAGTGCGTCGAGCACGTCCTTCAGCAGGCCTTGCACCAGGCGGCCCAGACGGTCGACGCCGTTCAGCGCCAGCGGCGGCGTGGTCAGCGTCTGGATCTGCAGCGAGCGCTTGGCGACGTTCTTGGCGTAGTCGGCGATGCGCTCCAGAGCGCTCGCGATCTTGATCGAGGTCACGATCAGGCGCAGATCGTTGGCCATCGGCTGGCGCAGCGCCAGCAGGCGGATGACCTGGTTCTGCACCGCGCGGTCGAGCTCGTCGACGCGGTTGTCGGCCTTCATGACCCTCTCGGCGGTCTCCGAGTTGCGCTCGCGCAGCGCAGCCAGCGCCATGGCGAGCTGCGACTCGGCAAGGCCGCCCATTTCGGAAATCGACGCGTCGAGCTTCTCCAGCTCGTCGTCGAAGCGCTTGACCAGATGTTCGGCGGGCATTGCTTCTCTCCCAGAACTCAGCCGAACCGGCCGGTGATGTAGGCCTGCGTACGCTCTTCCTTGGGGTTGGTGAAGATCTGCGACGTGTCGCCGACCTCCACCAGATCGCCGAGATGGAAGAACGCCGTGCGTTGCGAGACGCGGGCAGCCTGTTGCATGGAGTGCGTCACGATCACGATCGTGAAGTTCTCGCGCAGCTCGTCGATCAGCTCCTCGATCTTGGCCGTGGCGATGGGGTCGAGCGCCGAGCAGGGCTCGTCCATCAGGATCACCTCGGGGCTGACGGCGATCGCGCGGGCGATGCACAGGCGCTGCTGCTGGCCGCCCGAAAGGCCGGTGCCCGGTTTGTCCAGGCGGTCCTTCACCTCGTTCCACAGGCCGGCACGGTTGAGGCTGGTCTCGACGATCTCGTCGAGCTCCTCCTTGCCCTGGGCGATGCCGTGGATCCGGGGACCATAGGCCACGTTCTCATAGATCGACTTGGGAAACGGGTTGGGCTTCTGGAACACCATGCCGACCCGGGCGCGCAGCTGCACCACGTCGATGCGCTTGTCGTAGATGTCGTCGCCGTCGATCGCGATCTTGCCTTCGATGCGGCAACCCTCGACCACGTCGTTCATGCGGTTCATGCAGCGCAGGAAAGTCGACTTGCCGCAGCCCGACGGGCCGATCAGCGCCGTCACCTCGCGCTCATGGATGTCGAGGTCGACGCCGTGCAACGCCTCCTTCTCGCCGTAGAAGACCTTGACGCCGCGCGAGACGACCTTGGGCGACCGGTTCGAGGGCATGACGTCGTTGGTCACGCTGACGGGTTTCATGGCAATCGTATTCATCACAGTTCCCCCTACCACCGGCGCTCGAACCGGCGGCGCAGCACGACGGCGGCGGCATTCATGATAATCAGGAAGACCAGCAGGATCAGGATCGCGGCCGACGTGCGTTCGACGAACGCCCGCTCGGGCGCGCCGGCCCACATGTAGATCTGCACCGGCAGCGCGGTCGCCGGATCGAAGGGCGTCGCGGGTGCGGCGACCACGAAGGCCACCATGCCGATCAGCAGCAGCGGCGCCGTCTCACCCAGCGCGCGCGCCATGCCGATGATGGTGCCGGTCAGGATGCCGGGCAACGCCAGCGGCACCACGTGGTGCGTGATCACCTGCATCTTGGACGCGCCGACACCCAGCGCCGCTTCGCGGATCGACGGTGGCACCGCCTTGATCGAGGCGCGCGTGGCGATGATCACCACCGGCAGGGTCATCAGCGCCAGCACCAGGCCGCCGACCACCGGTGCCGAGCGCGGCATGCCGAAGAAATTCAGGAAGATCGCCAGGCCCAGAAGGCCGAAGACGATCGAGGGCACCGCGGCCAGGTTGTTGATGTTGACCTCGATCAGGTCGGTCCAGCGGTTGCGCTGAGCGAACTCCTCGAGATAGACGGCGGCGGCGACACCGACGGGCAGGGCGGTCAGCAGCACCACCAGCATCATGTAGAGCGAGCCGATGATGGCCACGCCCATGCCGGCTTGCTCGGGGTCGCTGGAAGCGCCGTTGACGAACAGCGCGGTGTTGAAGCGCTTCTCCAGGCGACCGTCGGCCACCAGCTTGTCGGTCCACGCGATCTGCCGGTTGTTCAGCCGGCGCTGGTTCTCGGGCAGATCGCGCGAGATCTGGCCCTTGATCAGGGTATCGACGTCGGCGGCGGCCGAAACCCAGACCGACACTGTCTTGCCGATCAATGACGGGTCGGCCAGGACCCGGCTCCGCAGTTCGTTGTCGGCGCCGTTGGACAGCAGCGCATAGGCTTCGCGGCGCTCGCCGCGGTCGCTGCCGACGCCCAGTGTCGTGCGCAGCGCGGTGCGCAGCAGCGCCGTATAGTCGGCGGCGCGCAGCGCGTTCTCGTCGACCTGACCGCCAGGTGCCAGGGTCGCCGCATCGAGCGTAACATCGAGCCGCATCTTGCTCTGCTGCAGGGATCCGTAGCCCTGCAGGATCAGCGTGATGAACAGCCAGGCCAGGAAGAACAGGCCGAACGCGATCGCGGCAATGCCGTAGGCGCGGAACCGCCGCTCGGCGGCATAGCGGGAGCGCACGCGCTTCTCGTCGAGGACGAGCTTGCGTGGCGCGCGGGTCGCGGAGTCCGCAACAGTCATGGGAAGGGCCGAGTCGGTCATGGTGTGAGGTCCGAGCGCATCAATCGTATTGTTCACGGTACTTGCGCACGATGTGCAGCGCGTAGATGTTCAGCCCCAGCGTGACCACGAACAGCGTCAGGCCGAGCGCGAAGGCCACCAGGGTCTGGGGGCTGTTGAATTCCAGGTCGCCGGTGAGCTGGCTCACGATCTTCACCGTGACCGTGGTCACCGAGTCGAACGGATTGAGCGTCAGCTTGGCGGCGATGCCGGCGGCCATGACCACGATCATGGTCTCGCCGATGGCGCGCGAGACCGCCAGCAGCACGCTGCCGACGATGCCGGGCAGCGCCGCCGGGAATACCACGCGCTTGATCGTCTCCGACTGGGTCGCGCCCAGCGCGTAGGAGCCGTCGCGCAGCGACTGGGGCACGGCGTTGATGATGTCATCCGACAGCGACGATACGAACGGGATGATCATCACGCCCATCACGACACCGGCGGTGAGCGCGCTGGTCGCCGAGACGTCGAGCCCGACCGCGGCACCGAGGTCGCGGAACAGCGGCCCGAGCGTGGTCAGTGCGAAGAAGCCGTAGACCACCGTCGGGATGCCGGCCAGGATCTCCAGCAATGGCTTGACCCAGGCGCGCACATTCCTGTGGGCGTATTCCGACAGGTAGATCGCCGATAGCAGGCCGACCGGCACCGCCACGAGCATCGAGATCAGCGAGATGAAGATCGTTCCCCACAGCAGGGGGATCAGGCCGAACTGGCCGGCCGAGCCGTCGCGGCCCACGGCGGTGAAGCGCGGATCCCACACCGTGCCGAAGAAGAAATCCTGCGGCGGCACCATCGAGAAGAAGTGCAGGGTCTCGAACAGCATCGAAAAGACGATGCCGACGGTGGTCAGGATGGCGATGGCCGAGCAGCCGATCAGCAGCCAGACGGCGGCGCGCTCGACATCGTTGCGCGCCCGCAGCGCCGGGCTGATCCTGCGCCAGGCGAAGAAGAAGCCGGCTGCGGCGAGCGCGATCACCAGGACGGTCATCGCCCAGGTCGAGGTCGCGCGCAGCGACAGCAGCCGGGCCGCCGCTTCCTTGGCGTAGGCCGGCGCCTCGCCGACCACAGCACGGCCGTTGGCGAGGTTGTCGATGGTGGTCAGCGCCAGGCTGAGCTTGTCCGGCGGCAGCGCGCGTACATCCTCGGGCAGGTTGTTGCGCACCACCATGTCGATGATCATCGGCTGGGCGATGACCCACAGCACCAGCAGCAGCAGCGCCGGCACGGCGGCCCACATCGCGACATAGGTGCCATAGTAGGGTGGGCGCGAATGCAACGTGCGCGCATGCCCGCCCGCCGTGGCGAGCGCCCGCTGACGGCCGACGGCAAAGCCGGCCAGCATCATCAGCAGAATGGCGGCGAGCACGAGAGTGCTGGACATGGGATTCCCCGGAACCTGCGGTCAGGTGGCAACGATCGGTGAAGACACAAGCGTTAGCTTGAACTCTGGCCTCATCCTGAGGAGGCCGCGCAGCGGCCGTCTCGAAGGATGGGCAACAGACCCGCTGTGGGGCCCACCCTTCGAGACGCGGCCCGGCGGGCCGCTCCTCAGGGTGAGGCAAGTGTTCAAGGTAGCGCTCATGACCATTGCGGAGGACAGACCGGCGCGGCGGCATCGCCGCGCCGGCTCGTCACTGTCAGTTGACCAGGGCGCCCTTGCCGAAGTCGGCGCGCATCTTGGTGCGCTCCGGCGTCGGCATCGGGATCAGGCCCTTGTCGGTCGCCATGCCCTCGTCACCGACGACCTTGTCGCTGAGGAAGAACTCGACGTACTCCTTCAGGCCGGGGATCACCGCGAGGTGCGCCTTCTTCACGTAGAAGTAGAGCGGGCGCGACACCGGGTACTTGCCCGAGGCGATGGTGTCGATCGTGGGCTCGATGCCCGATACCGTCGCCACCTGGATCTTGTCCTTGTTCTGCTCGTAGAAGCTCAGGCCGAACACGCCGACGGCCGTGGGCGTGCGCTGGATGCGCGCCAGGGTCTCGGTGTAGTCACCGTCGATGTCGACCGACAGGCCGTCCTTGCGCACCGCCTTGCAAGCGTTGCCCTTGGCCTTGGCGTCGGTGATGGCCTTGATCTCGGGGAAGTCGTGGCAGCCGGCCTCCAGCACCTTCTCCTCGAACACTTCGCGGGTGCCGTGCTTCTCGCCGGGGATGAAGACCTGGATCGGCTGATCCGGCAGCTTCGGATCGATTTCCTTCCAGTTCTTATAGGGGTTGGCGGCCAGCGCCCCCTTCACCGGCACCTGGGCGGCGACGGCGAGGTAGACGTGCTTGGGTTCCAGCACGAAGTGGCCGGTCTTGGTGCTGCTGGCGAAGACGATGCCGTCGTAGCCGATCTTGATCTCCTGGATCTCGGCGACGCCGTTCTTTTTGCACTCCTCGATTTCGTTGGGCCGGATCTTGCGCGAGGAGTTGGCGATGTCGATGGTCTTCTCACCGATGCCGCCGCAGAAATTCTTCAGGCCGGCGGACGAGCCGCCCGACTCGACGATCGGGGTCTTGAACTTGCCGGCGAAGGCTTTGCCGAACTGCTCGGCGGCGATGTTGGCGAAGGGCAGCACCGTCGACGACCCGGCGATCTGGATCTGGTCGCGCGCGTTCGCCGCGCTGGCCGCCATCACGGCAACGAGGGCCGTGAACGTGCCCGCAGCAAGGGTTCTGACGAGCATGGAAGCTCCGTGTATCTCATGCGGTCCAAAGGTACCTGGCGGTGGACCGCATCCCGCCGTCGGCGCGAGTCCTATGAAGCGGACAACACGGTTTTATTGCCGATTTATTTCAGTTCGATGACGTTCACTGGCCGCTTCTTGCATGCCAGTGTTGGACAAGTGCTTTAGTTGTTGAGGAATCGGCGTTTTTAGGGCCGGACCAGCTCGGCGGGAGCGGTGGAAAACTCGCTGGCAGGTAACAGAACGGTAAACGTCGAACCCTCGCCGACGGCGCTCTGGACCTCCAGGCGGCCGCGATGGCGATTGAGCACATGCTTGACAATGGCCAGGCCCAGGCCGGTACCGCCCATCTGGCGCGAGCGCGCCGTATCGACGCGGTAGAACCGCTCGGTCAGCCGCGGCAGGTGCTCGGCGGCGATGCCTTCGCCCTGGTCGCGCACCACCAGCGCCAGGCAGCCGTCGGTGCGGCGGGCCTCGACGGTCACGGTCGTGCCCGGCCGAGTGTACTTCACGGCATTGTCGATCAGGTTCTGGAACGCCATCGCCAGCTCGTCGCGATCGCCGGTCACCGCCGGCAGGTCGTCGGCCAGGGTCAGCTGCAGGGTGACCGACCGCGGCCGCGCCTTCATGTCCAGCATCTCGATCAGGCCGCGCAGCAGCGGCCCAACCTCGACCCGGCCGACCGGCGGCTCATGCTCGCGCTGCTCGATGCGCGACAGCGACAGCAGGTCCTCGACCAGCCGGCGCATGCGTCCGGTCTGCTCGGCCATGATGGCGAGGAACCGCTCGCGCGCCTCGGTGTCGTCGCGCGCCGGGCCGCGCAGCGTCTCGACGAAGCCGACCAGGCTGGCCAGCGGCGTGCGCAGCTCGTGGCTGGCGTTGGCCACGAAGTCGGCGCGCATGCGCTCGGCACGGCGCAGCGCCGTCATGTCGTGCAGCACGACCAGCACCAGCGAGCCGTCGTCGGTCGGCCGCGGCAGGGCCGTGATGTGCGCGGCGAGGATGCGGGCCGGCGGGCCGGCCACCGTGATCTCGGCCGGCTCGTCGACCGGCCGGCCGGCCAGTGCCGCATCGACGCTGTCCAGCAGCGTCGGTTGGCGCAGCGTGGCGGCGAGATCGCGCCCGGTCTCGATCGGCCCCAGCAGGGTGCGCGCGGCGCGGTTGAAGCGCACGACACGGCGGTTGCCGTCGATGCCCAGCAGCGGGTCGGGCAGGCCGTCGACGATGGCCTGGGCTGAGGCCGACAGCGAGTCGATGGAAGTGCGCTGCCGGCGCCACAGGCGGGTCAGCGCCGCGACGCCACCGGCCAGCTCCTCGGCCGCCGGCGACAGCACGAAGCGCGGCACGTCGGCATCATCGCCGCGCGACAGCGCCTCCACGAAGCGGGCGAAGCGGCCGACCGACAGCACATAGCGGCGCACGACGATGGCCGTCGTCACGGCGATGCCGGCGAACGCCACCAGCGCATGCGCCAGCGGCAGCGCGCCCATCCACACCAGGATCAGCAGGGCAATGCCGGATGGCGCCAGCGCGATGGCATTGGCGATGAGATGACGGCGCAACGGTAGTGACGGTGGGGCTTCGGCCATGGGGTTTATTATAGCCCCGACGCCGCGGACAAAACGATGACGTGCCGATTTAGGCGTGTGGCGGCCGGCTCCGCCAGCAATGGATCCTCTTGGGTGTTGATCCTGGCGATCAATTCGCCATCTGCGCCAGTTTGCCCCAGTCGCCGGCTTGCACGCGTGCCACGAGCCTGTAGCCGCCGCCTCCATCGGGTTTGAAGATCGAGGCCTCGCCTTCGCGGACGTCGAACCAGTCCTTGCCGAAAGCGTCCATGATGTTCGGCTTGTGGGGGGTGACGACAATAACGTTGGCGTCGGGCGTCGAGCTGGTCGCTGCGAATCTGCGCAGCGCCAGCGCCCGCCGCTCGTTTTCCTTCGGCGTCACGACAAGGCCGCCTTCGGTGAAGTCGAGCGACGAGGACACATCGCCGAAGCCCAACAGCGTGCCGGTCTCGATCGCGCGATAGAACATGCTGGTCTGCACCTGGCCCACCGGGATCTTCAATTTGTGCATCGAGTCGCCGATTGCTTTGGCCATCAAGCGGCCCTGATCGCTCAGGTGGCGTTGCTTGCTGATATCCTTGATGTTGAGCGGGTCGATGTCGGCCTGGTCCGGATTCGTCGCGCCGTGACGAAGCACGATCACATGGCCGCCGCCACGCAAGGCCGTGATCCATTCAGGGAGAGGTGCCTGGGTCGATTGGCTGAGCGCCGGCAGCGACCACGACAACAGAAGCGCCGCGAGTGCGGCAAGACGCGCGACGTGTGTCAGCATGAGTGCCTCCCCCTGACCAAGCGATCTTGGGAATCGGCGTCGGGCAATCAATACTGCAGATCGCAATGCGCAGCACGAAGACGTGAGGCTGGTGTTGACCGGATAGTGAGGAACATCAACGATCGAAACTCGATCACGATAACTGACCATGATCGTCACCACCGAGAATGCACCCGTATGAGTCGAAAAGAAGCCGTCGGCGAGGTTGAGGCCGGCACCGATACGAAAGCCGGCACGCCCGGTGAAGTGTTTCGCGTGTTTCTGAAGCTCGGCCTCACGTCCTTTGGTGGGCCGATCGCTCATCTCGGCTACTTCCGCGACGAGGTGGTCGTTCGCCGTCGCTGGATCGACGACGCCGGCTACGCCGATCTCGTCGCGCTCTGCCAGTTTCTGCCCGGGCCTGCCTCCAGTCAGGTCGGATTCGCTCTGGGCCTGATGCGCGGTGGATCGCTGGGTGCGTTCGCCGCATGGACAGCTTTCACGCTGCCGTCAGCATTGGTCCTGCTGGCGTTCGCTTACGGCGCGGCGGCATTCGCGGGGCCGTTGGGCGCGGGCGTGCTGCACGGACTGAAAATCGTGGCCGTTGCCGTCGTGGCACAGGCCGTCTGGGGCATGGCGCGCACGCTGGCCGCCGATCGCGAACGGGCCGCCATCGCCGTCGCGGCGGTTCTGTTGATCGCCATCTCCGGCGGCGCGGCGGGCCAGATCGGCGCGATCGCACTGGGCGCCGTGGCGGGCCTGTGGCTGTGTCGCGCGGCATCGAACAATGTCGGCGGACAGCTCAACGTCCGGATATCGCGTGGCTTTGCCACGACGTGCTTGATCGCCTTTGCCGGGCTGCTCGCGGTGCTGCCTGTTCTCGTCCAGGCGCTGGGCTCGTCGGGCATCGCGCTGTTCGATGCCTTCTACCGTGCCGGCGCGCTCGTGTTCGGCGGTGGGCATGTCGTGTTGCCGCTGCTGCAGGCCGAGGTCGTGCAACCAGGCTGGGTGTCCGGTGACGCGTTCCTCGCGGGCTATGGCGCCGCCCAGGCTGTGCCGGGCCCGCTGTTCACCTTCGCGGCCTATCTCGGCGCGGTCATGCGACCCGAGCCCAACGGGATCATGGGTGCCGCGATCGCCTTGGTTGGCGTGTTTCTCCCCGGTCTTCTCCTTGTCGTCGGTGCGTTGCCGTTCTGGGATGCGTTGCGTACCCGGCCAACGGCGCAGGCCGCGATGCGCGGCGCCAACGCCGCCGTCGTCGGTGTCCTGGGTGCAGCGTTGTACGATCCCGTGTGGACGAGCGCCGTGCATAGCCCGCGCGACTTCGGACTCGCGCTCACCGCCTTCGTGCTGCTGACGGTCTGGCGCACGCCGCCCTGGATCGTCGTCGCGCTGACGGCCATCGGCGGCGTCGCCCTGGCCGCGGCGTCGCGCCTGTAGAAT
>DATEIF010000886.1:0-6996 GCA_035279205.1 Vineibacter sp. | reverse complement strand
CAGCCGATCGTGCGGATCGTCGACGACTCGGCACTCGAGATTCAGATCATCGTGCCGTCCCGGTGGCTGAAGTGGATGCGCGAGGGCCTCGATTTCACCTTCCGGATCGACGAGACCGGAGAGCCGGCCAAGGCGAAGGTGCGGCGCATCGGTGCCAGCGTCGATCCCGTCAGCCAGACAGTGCGGATCGCGGGCGAGTTCGTGACGCGCTCGCCGGAGGTGCTGGGGGGCATGAGCGGCACGGCGGTGTTCGAAACACCGCCGCCGCATCGGCGGGGAGATTGATGGCGATGGATCCGCTGCGCCAGCAACCACCGCCGGTGCCAGAGGCCGACCGCGCCGCGCGCTTCAGCGTCGTGCTGGCCCTTGAAATGCAGGCCCGACGTCAGACCTCGAGCCAGGCGTTGCGCTTCTTTGCCGTCAACGAGACGCGCAAGGCGGCGGCCTACCGGCAGGCCTTCCTGGTCGAAACTTCCGGCGGACGTCCGCGGATCACGGCGGTCTCCAGCATCTCGTCCGTCGAGCGCGACGCGCCGCTGGTCCGCAGTCTCGAGCAAGTGGCAAGCGCCTTCCGCAAGAAGCTGCAGGATGATACGCGACTGAAGCCGCACTATTTCCTTCTCGGTGCTTTCAGCGCCGACGACGACAGCACCCGCGACTATCCGTTCAAGCACTTGTGCTGGTTGCCGTTGCCGCGGCGGTCTGCCGACGGCGACGTGGCACTGCTGCTGGCCCGCGATGCACCGTGGCGCCAGCATGAGATGGCGCTGCTGGAACCGCTGGCCGACACCTACGGCCACGCGCTGGATGCACTGCAAACACGCCGGCGCGCATGGCGGATGGGCGGACGGTGGCGTCCGATCCTGTATGCCGGTGTCGCGGTAGGGGTGATCGCCGCCGGCCTGCTGCCCGTGCGCCTGACCGCGCTGGCGCCAGCCGAGGTCGTTGCCGCGAACCCCGTTGTGGTGTCGGCCCCGGTCGACGGGGTGATCGCCGACCTTCCTGTCGATCCCAACACGGAGGTGCGTGAAGGCGATCTCATCCTCACCTTCGTCGACACCAAGCTGCGCAATGCCGCCGAGGTGGCCGCACGCAACGCCGTGGTCGCCGAAGCCAAGCACCGCAAGGCGGTGCAGGCTGCCTTCGGCTCGGCACGCGACAACCAGGAGGTTGCGATCGCGCGCGCCGAGCTGGACGTCAAGAGGGCGGAAGCGACCTACGCCGCCGAGGTCCTCGAGCGCGCCAGCGTGCGCGCCAAGGCGCCCGGCCTGCTGCTCTATTCGTCGCGGTCGGATTGGATCGGGCGGCCGGTGACGACCGGCGAGCGGATCATGGAAATCGCCGATCCGCGCAAGCTGGAGCTGCAGATCGACCTGCCGATCGCCGACATCGCGACAGCCAAGGACGGCGGCAGGGTCGTCTTCTATCTCGACAGCGATCCGCTGCATCCGATCGAGGGCACCCTTTACCGCGTCAGCTACCAGGCCACCCTGACCGGCGAATCGCAATATGCCTTCCGGCTGCTGGCGCGGGTTGCGCTCGACGGCGACCATCCGCCGCGCATCGGGACACGCGGCACGGCGCAGGTCTACGGCGAGCGCGTCAGCCTGTTCTTCTACCTCTTCCGCCGGCCCTTGACGGCGTTACGGCAGCGGCTGGGTATCTGATGGATATCGCCGCGTCTGCCCCGTTGCCCGCGCTGCGGCCCGATCTGCGCCTGTTCGATGGCGGCCGTGATGCGACGGGTGAGCCGACGTTTCTCATCTTCGACGCCGTTCGGCACCGGTACTTCCATATCGGTTGGCATGCGTTTGCGATGCTGGCGCGCTGGGGCCGCAAGACCCGCCGCGAGCTGCAGGACAGCATCCGGGCCGATCTCGACATCGAGATTGAAGAGGGGGAGATCGAGGGATTGATCCGGTTTCTCGACACGCAGGAACTGACCGTCGACGGCGTCAACACCGGGTGGCGCCGCAACCTCGTCCTGGCGGCCATGCGTCGTACCGGTCCGGCCAAATGGCTGCTGCACAACTACCTCTATTTCCGTGTCCCCCTGCTGCGGCCGGATCGCTGGCTGTCGCGGGTGTCGCATCATGCGGCCTTCGTGTTCGGCAAGACGTTCTGGCTGTGCTGGCTGGTCCTGACATTGCTCGCCGTCTATCTGGCGACGCGCGAATGGGCCGACTTTGCCGGCGCCTGGCATCGGGTGTTCGACATCCAGGGGCTGGTGGCCTTTGCCGGCGGCCTGATCGTCCTGAAATCGATCCACGAGCTGGGGCATGCCCTGGTGGCGAAACGGCTGGGATGCCGGATCGCATCGATGGGTATCGTGTTCATGGTCCTGGCGCCCATCCTCTATACGGACACCACCGACTGCTGGCGCCTGCCGTCGCGCCTGCAGCGCTGGCGCATCGCCTCGGCGGGCGTGCTGGCGGAGCTCATGGTTGCGCCTGTCGCACTGCTGGTGTGGTCGTTCATGACCACGGGATTTGCGCGCGATCTGTTCTTTGCTGCCGCCGTGCTGGCGCCGGCATTGTCGCTGTTGGTGAACCTCAATCCGCTGATGCGGTTCGATGGCTATTTCATGCTGTCCGATCTGCTGGGTGTCTACAATCTGCAGCCGAGAAGCTTTGCCTATGGGCGCTGGAAGCTGCGCGAGACGCTGTTCGCCCACGGTGCGCCGCCGCCGGAGAACCTGCCGCAGCCGCTGGCGCGCCTGCTGATCGTCTACGCCTATGCGACATGGATCTATCGGCTTCTGCTGTTCGTCGCGATCGCCGTCTTCGTCTACGCCTTCATCGTCAAGGTGGTCGGTATTCTGCTGTTCATCGTCGAGATCGGCTTCTTCGTCGCAAGACCCGTCGTGGCCGAACTGGCGGTGTGGTGGCGTATGCGCCGCCAAGCGCGCCTGCGCCCCAAATCGGTGCTGGCATGGGGTGGTCTGCTGGTCCTTCTGGTGGCCTTCGTGCTGCCGTGGCGCACGACGATCACCATCCCGGCGGTCGTCGAGGCGGGGCGGTTGGAGGCGATCCATGTGCCGGCGCCGGCGCAGATCGTCGAGGTCCTCGTCAGGGATGGCGAGACGGTATCCGCGGGGCAGCCGCTGGTTCGCCTGCAGGCGCCTGATCTCGAGAGCCTGGCGACGATTTCGCGGCGGCGCATCACCCTGCTCGAGCTGCGGTTGGCGCGGATCGCCGGCAGTACGATCGACCTCGAGGATCGCCTGGTCGCCGAGCAGGAGCTGCAGTCCGAGCGGCAGAGTCTGGCGGGCATCGAGCGGCTTCGACAGGACCTCGTCGTGAAGGCGGCCGCCGATGGCCTGATCAGGGATCTCGACAGGAAGCTGCAGACCGGCCAGTGGATCGGCATGCGTGACCAGGTCGCGATGCTGGTCGACGCCCATACCCTGCGCTTGCGGGGGCTGGTGTCCCTGGCGGATGTCAGGCGGCTCAAGGAAGGGATGACCGGTTCGTTCATCGCCGACGACGGCGTGGCCGAGCTGGCGACGGTGCGGCTTGAGAGCATCAACCGCGCCGCGGACCGGCGGGTGAGCATACCGGTGCTCGCCGAGCCGCACGGCGGCAGGGTCGAGGCGGTCGTCGATGACAAGAAGGCGATCTACTCGCACGAGGCGATGTTCAGTGTGCGCCTGACGCTGGAGAGCGGTGAGAAGGTCGGGCACCTGCTGCGCGGCGTCGTGGTGATCGACGGCGAACCCGAGTCGTTCGCCATGCGCCTGCTGCGGCGCGTGAGCCAGGTCCTGATCCGCGAGAGCGGCTTCTGAGCGTGTGACCCTCGCGCCGATCGCCCTGTGCAGCGAGGGATCGCCCTCGCTGCGCGGGAGAAGAGGCAAGTCAGGCCTTGGCCTTGGGCAGGAAATCGTCCAGCGGAACGCCGAAGCTGTTCAGGGCCCAGGAAACGAGGTTGTACTGACCGATGGTGAACACCACGTCCATCATCTGTTCGGTCGAGTACGTCTTCGACAGGACCGCCCAGGTGGCATCGGACACGACGGAGTTCTCGTAGAGATCGTCAACCGCCTGCATCAGCGCCGCCTCGTGCGCATTCCAGCCGCCCTTCGGCCCTTTCTTGATCTGCTCGATCTCCTGATCGGTGATGCCGCCGCGCTTGGCGATCAGCTCATGCTGGGCGAATTCGTACTCGGCTTGATTCAACCAGCCGATGCGCAGGATCAGCAATTCCCGGTCGCGAAACGAGAGGCTCTGCTTCGACAGGATGTGCCCGGCGAACGGCGTCCAGCGTTTGACGAGCTTGGGATGATGGGCCAGCACTTTGAAGATGTTGAAGATCTGACCGTTCATCGCGTTCTTCTCGACGGTCTCGCGATCCTCGGCCGCCATGGTCGCAAGATCGCGCATCGGAATTCGCTGCGCTCGTTTGATCACCGGGTTCCTCCACGTTCAAGCCACGCTGACGATGCTCGTCGCTATAGCCCAATATCAGATCGCCGCAAACATGCCCCGATCGCGCATCGCGTATGCCCGGGTGGATGGGCGCAAGCCGTCGCCGTGGTTAGCGCGCGCATTGCTTGGCCGCCGCTTCGACGGCGGCCATGCTCGGTCCGGGTGCGCCCTGTGTTCCCTGGAAGCTGATCCGCGTCGTGCCGTCGAGGTCCTGCACGACACGGAAGGTGCCCACCGGCGCCTCGTGTTCGCGACCCCGGAGCCACAGATTGACCAGCGCTTCCTGTCGCGGTGGCGCGTAGACCAGCGGCCAGGCTGCGAATTGCCGGCCCGCCATCTGCCGCATCAGGCAATTGGCGACGAGGTCATAGGGCTTGCCCTGGGCTGTGGCAACCGGTGTGGCGGTGGTCGGCGTCGGCTGGGCCAGAGCTTGGCAGCAGCCCAACGTGGTGACGACGGCAAGGGCCGTAACACGCACCGTCGGCATGAGACCTCCCTTTGGTGACACAGTCGATCAACAGGCGAGGCTGCGAAAATGTTCCATGGTCTGGCTCCAGCCACCGGCGGGCCGCCACAGGAGTCGACGCTGTCGCGCGTGCGGCTTGCCGATCGCTGTGGAAGCTCAACAGGAAGCGGCGTAAAAATCAGATGGATGTTCAAGGGAGGCAACCCATGGCCGAGCAGGCGCCGTCATTTCTCGACATGTTCAGCAAGCTGGCACAGGACCTGAAAGTGCCTGGCGTCGACATCGAGCGGCTGGCGGAAGGCCACCGTAAGAACCTGGACGCGATGATGCGCGCGGCACAGGCAACGTCATCCGGCATGGGGGCTGTCGCCGGCAAGCAGGCCGAGATCGCGCAGGCGGCGTTCGCCGAGGTCATGGCGCTGGTGCGTGATTTCAAGCCGGCGGGCAGCCCTCAGGAAGTGGTCGCCAAGCAGACCGAGTTCGCGCGCAGGGCCTTCGAGGCCGCGACACAGCATACGCGCGACATTGCCGATCTCATGCAGAAGTCGAGCGGCGAGGCCATCAAGATCATTCAGGACCGCCTGCACGAGAGCCTCGCGGAGATCCGCGGATCTGTCGATCCGAAGAAGTAGCACGCCCCTGAGCGAGGCCGTTCGGTGGAGCGGGCCTCGATGAACCTGTGATCATGCGGTGACGGCGACATCGCGCGCTTCTTCTTGAGAAATCGCTGCAATACGCGATGCAACCGATATCAACGCCGTTGCGCGTGTCGATGACGCGGCAGGTCAAATATGAATCGGACATGACCGTCGACACCTAAATATCGTGTGGTCGGCATCCTTTTCGTCTCGGTTGGTATCCTCTCGATGAGCGAGAGAGTCGAGACCGGGGTGCCTATGCTGAGTGCCGAGAGATTGTGGTGGAGCGTTTCGCTCCCCCTGATGGGGTCTGTTGTCCTGCATGTTCTTCTTGTTGTCGGGCTTGTCGCCGGACGGATGGGGCCGCCGCATTCGGCTGAGCCGGCCGCTGCCGACGTCGGCACGTCGGCGACGCCTGTCGACTTGCAGACGTTTGCCGGCCAGAAGGCACCCGGGCGACCATCGCCTGAGGATGCGGCCACGATTGCCGCGGTGGCGCCACCAGGCGCGCCGAAGTCCCAGCCTGGCGTTTCCGATCGCACCATCTTGCCGATGGATCAGCCGCCGACCCTGTTCCTCGGCAATCCCGATGCGCAACCCGCGACGGAAGTGCCGGAGCTTTCGCCACCCCGCTTGACGTCGGAGCCCGGTCTCGCCGACATCGCGATCCTGCCGGTCGATCAACCGAAGCGGCTGGTTCACGGCATGCCCGCGCTGCCGCTGCCGGAGCCTTCTTTGCCGACCATCGTCGCCGCACGGCCACGCCCGGCTTCGCCCGTACCGGGTGCGTTCGACCGCACCTTCGTGCCGGCCGATGTTCCACCCGCACCGGTGGCCGGCGTACCGGGGCCGACTGGGTTTCAGCCGACTGCTACGGCCACGGCCCTGGTCGCGCCGCCCGGTCCCGCATCGGGGCCGGGAATCTCGAACAAGACCACGATACCGCTGGACGTGCTGCCTGTGCCCTCGCCACCGGCGACGGCACCCAAACCGGTCGCCGTCCCTGCCTTCAAGATCAACCCGCCGCGTCCGGCCGTACCGCCACCCGTGCCCGTCCGGCGGCCGCCAGCGCCGCAACAGGCCACACCGGCCGTTGCGCCGCAGCCGCCGGCGAATGACGCACCGGGGAGGGCGGCAGTCGCGGCGCGACCCCGGCCGCAACGCTCGTTGGACCCGTTCCAGGATTACGGCGTCTATGGCGGCGGACCGGTCTCCAGCGTTCACGGGATCGGCGCGCCAAGCCCGTCGGTCGCCGCCAACCCGGGCAGCTCTGCCGGCAGCAACGGTGCCGGCGGTATCGGCGGGCCGGCCACGATGGGGCCAGGCACGAGCATCAGCGTGAGCAATAGCGTCAGCGCCGCCAATGGCGGCCCTGGTGCCGGCACCGCTGCGGACGGCGGTAGCGGTGGCGGCGCTGGTGGTGGCGGAGCCGGCGGCGGCGACGGCGCTGGCGGCAATGCCGGCGGCA
>DATEIF010000885.1:0-3232 GCA_035279205.1 Vineibacter sp. | reverse complement strand
GACGAACGGACCAGACGCGAGCGGCGATGGCGCATAGGTCCCGCTCTGCGAATCAAAGTCGAATACCGCCACGCACGTCCTCCTGTGACATCGGACGGCTCGGCGACCGATGAACCTACTTGATCGATCCTGCAATCTGGCCAAGTGTCAGGCAGCAAACAAAGGGCCGATCCTCACCTAAGATGAAATCTGCTCATCTCTCGGACAATCCGCTATCGCCGGCGCAGGCGATCCCGCCGCTGTCGGCGCTGCTGGCCTTTGAACGGGCCGCCACCCATCTCAGCTTCCGGCGCGCCGCCCAGGACCTGGCGATCAGCCCGTCGGCCGTCAGCCACCAGATCCGCGGGCTGGAGGAACGCTTCGGCGTGCGCCTGTTCGCCCGGGCCGGGCGGGCCGTGCGGCTGACACCTGACGGCGAGCGCTACCTGCATGCGGCGTCGGCCGGCCTGTCGCTGCTCGACGAGGCCGGCCGCGCATTGTACCGGCGTGGGCGCGGCGGTCCGCGCGAGCTGCGGGTGAGCGCGCTGCCGTTCTTCACCAGTGCGGTCTTGATCCCGTCACTGGCCGAGTTCACACACCGCCATCCGGACCTGACCGTGCATATTGAGGCAACTCATCAGTACGCCGATTTCGACAGCGCCGGCGTCGATGTCGCCATCCGCTACGGCCGCGAGCGCTCGGCGGGACTGCGCCTGGAGCCACTGGTCGAGGTGCGCAGCCAGCCGGTGTGCGCGCCCTCCATCGCGCGGGCCGGCTTGCGGACGCCCTCGGACCTGGCACGACAGGTGCTGATCCATGTCGGCCCGCAGCCGCGGGCGTGGCCGGCATGGCTGAAGGAGAAAGGTGTCGCCCACCTGAAGCCGCGCGGTGATCTGTGGTTCGATGCCGTGCCCGCGGCACTGGAAGCCGCCGAACAAGGCCTCGGCGTTGCGCTGGCCATGTATCCGCTGATCAGGGGCCGGCTTGGTTTCGGCACCCGGCTGGTGATGCCCTTCGACGGACGCGCCGAACGCAGCAACACGCTGTACTTCGTCTGCCGCCCCGAGCAGGCCAAGGACCGGCGGATCAGCGCCTTCCGGCGATGGTTGATCGCGGCTGTCGCGCGCGCGAGCAGTAGTACCTCGCGGCTGTCATCCCGAGCGTAGCGAGGGATCTCCCGCGAATGGCGCACCATGCGTCGCGCGCAGGAGATCCATCGCTGCGCTCGGGATGACAGTGCGACAGTCCTACACGTCGCGACGCGGCATCAGCGGCCACCGGATGGGCCAGTTGCGGTTCACGGCGATCGTTGCCGTCGCGATGGCAAGCATGCCGGCGATCTGGGCCGGCGTCATCCGCACGTCGTACACCCAGGCGTCGGCGATCAACGCCGTTACCGGATAGATGAAGGTCAGGGCGGCGATAGCCGCACCGGACAGCCGCGGATAGGCCGCATACATCAGCACGTAGACGATGCCGGTATGCAGGACGCCCAACCCGATCAACCAGGGCCATGCCGGCGAGACGAGCTGCTGCGCACTCGGCGTTGCGAGCGGCGCCATCAGCGCGACACCAATGATCGTATGCGCCAGCGTCACGACGGCGGGCCTCGTCTGCGTGATGGCCTTGGCCGCGACGACGGCGCCGGCGTAGAGCAACGAGGCGGCCAGCGACAAACCAGCACCGAGCAAAACGGCACTGGCTTCCCCTTCCAGCCCCGGATCGAAGCCGACCGCCAGCACGAGCCCTGCGAAGGCGAGCAGTACCCAGACGATGTGGTCGCGCGTCGGCGCATCGCGAAAGACGAACCAGACCAGGAACAGCACCCAGAAAGGCTGCACGTGATAGACGATGGTCATCAGCGTGATCGAGATCGAGGCCAGCGCCTCGAATCCCAGGACCCAGTTCGCCACGATGCACAAGCCACCGATGACGGTCAGAACGACATCACGACGGCTGCCGAACGGGCGCCGCAGGTAACCCGCCAGGACACAGAAAACCAACATCGCCACGGCACCGATGGCGCAGCGCCAGAAGACCGCGTTGAGCGCGCCAACGCCGCTCTCCTTGACAAACAATCCGATCGTCCCGGCGATCGCCATGGCCAGACCAAGCTGCAGGGCGGGGCCGACACGGGCGTCAGTCATCGCCGGCCGCTTCCAGCGCGCAGGGACGCGGCCGTTCGCGCACCATCAGGTGAAAGGCCGCGGCGCTGAGACTGAGGCCGACGACGGCGGCCCACATCAGCGTGTAGCTGCCGGTGCGGTCGAACACGAAACCGCCGGCCCAGGCACCCGCGAAGGCGCCGATCTGGTGTCCGATGAAGGCGATGCCGAACAGGAATCCCAGCTCGCGCCGCCCCCACAGATCGGCGACCAGGCCCGATGTCAGCGGCACGACCCCGGTCCACAGCAGGCCGATCAGCGCCGCAAAGATGATGGCTGACGGCGCCGACGGCGGCAGCGCGAGGAAGCCGAGGACGACCGCCGCCCGCGCGATATAGACCGCTGCCAGCACGCGTGCCTTGGGCTGGCGGACACCAGCGAGACCGGCGAGATACGTCCCCGGGATGTTGAAGGCGCCGATGCAGGCGAGCACCGCTGCCGCGATCGCCACCGACAAGGCACCGTCAGTCAGAATCGTCGGCAGGTACGTGGCGATGAAGGCGAGTTGGAAGCCGCAGCTGGCGAACCCCAGGTTCAGCAACCAGTAATCGCGATCGGCGATGGCCGTGGTGAAAGCGCTGCCGATGGGAGCCGCGCCGCCGCCCACCCCATGCGGCCGCCGCCCCTCGGCGAGGCCAAGCCCCAGCAACGACATCGACGCGGCGACGGCGGCCAGGATCACGAAGGTGGTCCGCCAATCGACGCGATCGAGCAGAACGCTGGTCGCCGGCACCATGGCGAACATGCCGACCGAGCCCGCGGCCGAGGCCACGCCGAGATAGCGGCTGCGCTGCGCATCGGGCACAAGACGCCCGATGAGCGCCAGGATCACGGCGTAGGTCGTGCCGCTCTGCCCCAGGCCGACTAGTATGCCCAGGCCGAGGATGAACAAGGCACCGTCGGATGCCATGGCCGCGAGGCCGAGGCCAAACGCGTAGCAGCCGCCGGTACCCACCACGACCCATCGCGCCCCGATGCGGTCAGCCACCAGACCGGCGAAAGGCTGAGTCAGCCCCCACACCAAGTTCTGGATACCGACCGCCAGACCGAAGACCTCCCGCGAGAAGCCGAGGTCCGCCGTGACCGGG
>DATEIF010000884.1:0-16942 GCA_035279205.1 Vineibacter sp. | reverse complement strand
GGCGCAGGAGACCAAGGTCGCGATCGGGATCAGCGGCTGGACGGGCTTTGCGCCGCTGACGCTGGCCAAGGAGGCCGGCATCTTCAAGAAGAACGGCCTGGATGTGACCATCAAGAAGGTGCCGCAGGCGAGCCGACATCTGGCGATCGGCTCGGGCGACATCCAATGCGCCGCAACGACGGTCGAGACCTGGGTCGTCTGGAACGCCAACGGCATCGCCACCAAGCAGATTTTCCAGCTCGACAAGTCCTATGGCGCCGACGGCATGGTGGTGCGCAACGACGTTCAGAAGATCGCCGACCTCAAGGGCAAGAAGGTGGCGGCGTCGGCGCCGGGTACCGCGCCTTACTTCACACTGGCGTGGTTCCTCAAGAAGAACGGCCTTTCGGTCAAGGACGTCACGGTCGTCAACATGGAGCCCGGCCCGGCAGCGCAGGCCTTCGTTGCCGGTCAGAACGATGCGGCGATGACGTATGAGCCTTACCTGTCGTCGGTGCGCGCGGCGCCGCAGGCCGGCAAGATCATCGCCACGACGCTGGACTACCCGATGATCATGGACACGTTCGGGTGCACGCCGAAGTTCCTCGACGACAATCCCAAGGCCGCCAAGGCGTTCGCCGACAGCTACTTCGAGGCGCTGGCGATGATCGAGAAGGATCAGGCCAAGGCCTATGAAATCATGGGCGCCGACGTGAAGCAGACCGGCGAGCAGTTCGGCAACTCGGCCAAGTATCTGCGCTGGCAGGGCCGGGAAGCGAACAAGAAATTCTTCGCCGGCGAGCTGCAGGCATTCTCCAGCGAGGCCGCCGCCTTGCTGCTCGAGGTCGGCATCATCAAGCAGGCCCCCGACATCGCCACCATCATCGATACGCGCTTCCAGCAGTGACGCCCGCGCCCATGCTTGATGCCAGCATCGTGACGCACGTCAGGTGCGTCACGTGCCATCGCGACGAATCTGATTTCCATGCCCCGTCCTCTTGAGCCCGTCGGTCGTGCCGGCCGCATCGGGCTGGGAATCGCCTTCTTCGTCGTGTTCGTGGCGGGCTGGGCCGTGGCGACACTGGGCGGTTTCGTGTCGAAGACGTTTCTGGCCGATCCGCTGACCATGATGGCGGATGGCTGGACCCTGCTGACCCGGTTCGGCTTTGCCTACGACATCGCCGTCACCGTCTGGCGCGTGGTGGGTGGTTTCGTCCTGGCAGCCCTCGTGGCGGTGCCCGTAGGCATCCTGATGGGGGCCTACAAGCCGGTCGAGGCCTTCCTCGAGCCGTTCGTGTCATTCGCGCGCTACCTGCCGGCATCCGCTTTCGTGCCGCTCTTGATCCTGTGGGCCGGCATCGGCGAGACGCAGAAGCTGCTGGTGATCTTCATCGGTTCGGTTTTCCAGATCGTGCTGATGGTGGCCGTCAGTGTCGGGCAGACTCGCCGCGATCTGGTCGAGGCCGCCTATACGCTGGGATGCGGCGACCGCTCGGTGGTCAGCCGTGTGCTGATTCCCTCGAGCGCGCCGGACATCGCCGAGATCTTGCGCCTCGTCCTGGGCTGGGCGTGGACCTATGTCATCGTTGCCGAGTTGATCGGCTCGTCGTCCGGTATCGGCCACATGATCATCGACAGCCAGGCGCTGCTGGCGACCGGCCAGATGATCTTCGGCATCATCGTCATCGGCCTCATCGGTCTGATCTCCGATTTTCTGTTCAAGGCCGGCAACCGCGCGCTGTTCCCGTGGAGGATGGCGTGACGAAACTGGTCATCGACGGTGTCTCGCGCATCTTTCCCGGCGTTCACGGCGGCGCGCCCACACGCGCGCTCGAGCCCACCCATCTCACCGTCGCGGCCAACGATTTCATCGCCATCCTGGGTCCATCCGGGTGCGGCAAGTCCACGTTGCTGCGCATCGTGGCCGGCCTGGACCGGCCGACGACCGGGCGCGTTCTGCTCGACCGGCGCGAGGTGAAGGGGCCGGGGGCCGACCGCGGCATGGTCTTCCAGTCCTATACGCTCTTCCCTTGGCTCAGCGTGGCTCAGAACATCGCCTTCGGCCTGCGGGAGCGGGGTGTGCCGGCAGCCCAGCAGCAGGCGATCGTTGCCGACTTCATCGATCGCGTCGGGCTGAAGGGTTTCGAGAAGCACTGGCCCAAGCAGCTGTCCGGCGGCATGCAGCAACGCACGGCCATCGCCCGGGCGCTGGCCAACAATCCCGAGATCATGCTGCTGGACGAGCCGTTCGGCGCGCTCGACACCCAGACGCGGGGACTGATGCAGGAGCTGCTGCTGGGCATCTGGGAGCGCGACCGCAAGACAGTCCTGTTCGTGACGCATGACATCGAGGAGGCGATCTTCGTTGCTCCGCGCGTCGTGGTGATGACGGCGCGTCCTGGACGCATCAAGGCCGATGTCGCGATCGATTTGCCGCATCCGCGGCACTACACGTTGAAGACGACGCCGGCATTCTCGGCCTTGAAGGCGCGCCTGACCGAGGAGATCCGGGCTGAAGCCGTGCAGGCAGCGGTGGAGCATTGAGGCGGCTTGTCCCCCGGTGAATGAAAGACCATTCGCTTTGGCGGGATGACAGCAGGGTCTGCCTGCGGTATCGGACCACCCCTGTGTGAGAAAGTACCTCATGGTTCCGACGCCGCCCTTGTGGAAGCGATTTGTGGTGCTGCTCGTGCCCATGATGGCCAGCAACATCCTGCAGGCGCTCTCCGGCACGCTCAACAACATCTATCTCGGCCAGATGGCCGGGGTCGATGCGCTGGCTGCCGCATCAGCCGTCTTTCCGCTCTCGTTCTTCTTCATTGCCTTCGTCATGGGCGTGAGCAGCGGCGCCATGGTGCTGATCGGCCAGGCCTGGGGAGCAGGGGACAGCGATCGCGCCAAGGCGGTCACGGGAACCACGTTGTCGGCGACGGTCGCGGCCGGGATCGTGATTGCCATTTTCGGTGGCATCTTTGCCCGGCACCTGATGCTGATGCTGGGCACGCCGGCCAATGTGCTGGCCGAGGCGGTCGCCTACGCCCGCGTCGTGCTGATCTCCATGCCGATACTGTTCCTCTTCCTGGTGTCGACGGTGCTGCTGCGGGGCGTCGGCGACACAGTGACGCCGCTGTGGGCGCTCTGCCTGTCGACGCTCACCGGGCTGGTCGTGACGCCGGCGTTGATCCGCGGCTGGGCCGGTCTTCCGATGCTGGGAGCGGCCAGCGCGGCGTACGCCGGTGTCGTCGCCTTTGTCGTCGCGCTGGCCTGGTTGACGGTTCGTCTTCGCCGGCGCCGCCATCCCTTGGCGCCGGACGCTGTCCTGATCCGCCATCTGCGCATCGACGGCACGATCCTGCGGACGGTCCTGCGCATCGGCCTGCCGAGCGGTGTTCAGATGGTGATCATCGCGCTGGCCGAGATGGTGTTGCTCGGCCTGGTCAACCAGTTCGGCTCGAACGCCACGGCGGCCTACGGCGCCGTCAATCAGATCCTCGCCTATGTGCAGTTTCCGGCCATGTCGGTCGCCATCACCGTGTCGATCCTCGGCGCGCAGGCCATCGGCGCCGGCCGGCTCGAGCGGCTGTGGCCCATCACCCGCACAGGTTTGTTGATCAACATCCTCTTCACCGGGGTGCTGGTGGTGATCGCCTACCTGCTGTCGCATCCGATCCTGGCACTCTTCATCACCAACCCCGAGGTGGTTGAGCTGGCCCAGCAGCTGCTGCACATCGTGCTGTGGAGCATCGTGCCGTTCGGCATGGGCGGTGTTCTGGCCGGCATGATGCGCGCCAGCGGCACCGTGATCCCGCCGACGGCGGTATCGATCTTCACCATCACCGCGGTCGAGGTTCCCGTGGCCTGGATCCTCAGCGAGCGCATCGGCGTCGAGGGTGTCTGGATTGCCTATCCGGCGACGTTCGTCACGATGCTTGTGCTGCAGGCGGCCTACTACACGTTCGTCTGGCGACGGAAGGCAATCCAACGGCTCGTGTAGGCGGTCGGCAGCGCCGTGTCGGTGCGTTGTGCGTCGATACGGACCCTGCGGCGAAAATGTTTGATTTTGTACCGCTTGTCGGGCTGCTCGCGGTGGCGTATCTAGCCGCACAAGAGCACAGCATTCCCGCCGCCGGGGCCAACGGGCGTATCGCTGGCCGAGCGTAAAGCGGCACAGCCGCCGCCGGGCTGCAGACCGGGCGCTTCGCAGGTTGCCGTCGTCAGGCAACACCGTTTTCTGAACACACAAGGACTATCGATATGGCTGCAACCGACTTTCCGGTCGGGCATCCGCTTGTCGTCAAGCTGTGGCAGAAGCGGATCTGGCGTGAGGCGCTCAAGGAAACGATGGCCATGAAGTTCATGGGCACGTCGAGCAACAGCCTCATCCAGATCCTCGACGAGACCAGCAAGGGCGCAGGCGACCGAATCCGCGTACCGCTGCGCATGCAGCTCTCGGGCCGTGGCGTCGGCGAGACCGAGGCCCTGGAGGGCAACGAGGAATCGCTGCTCACCTTCTACGACGACGTGCTGATCAACGACCTGGCGCACGCCGTTCGCAACAAGACCCGCATCGATCAGCAGCGGGTGCCGTGGAGCATGCGCGAGGAATCGGCCGCGGGTCTGCGCGACTGGTTCGCCGAGCGCATCGATACCTGGGCGGCCAACGTGCTGGCCGGCAACAGCGGTCTCACGGACGTGCTGTACACCGGCAACCAGGCCACCACGGCACCGACGGCGACGCCCAACAACACGCGCATCATCTTTGCCGATGGGCAGTCCACCAGCGAGGCCTCGCTGTCGGCGTCGCAGACCTTCAACCTCACCATGCTCGACACGGCCGTCACGGTGGCCAAGACCGCGACGCCGCTGATCCGGCCGGTGAAGGTGGGAAGCCAGGAATACTACGTGGCGTTCCTGCATCCCTACCAGGTCCGCAACATGCGGCAGAACACCAACCCGGGCCAGTGGCTCGACATCCAGAAGGCGGCCATGGCCGGCGGCGAGGTCGAGGACAACCCGATCTTCACCGGGGCTTTGGGCGTCTACAACGGTGTCGTGCTGCACGAGTGGGTGCGTCTGCCGCCGGCACCGACCAACGCCAACACAAGGCGTGCCGTGTTCGCCGGCGCCCAGGCCGCGGCGATGTGCTTCGGCAAGGGCTATTCGGAGGAGCCGCTCTACGAGGAGCAGTCCTTCGACTATGGCCGCCAGTTCGGCCAGTCGGTGCAGACGATCGCCGGCATGAAGAAGATGGTCTTTGGTGGCGTCGACTTCGGCACGATCGTGATCAGCACCTGGGCCGTGGCGCCGTAAGGAGGAGGGAAGACATGGCCAACATCTCAGCCTCCTTCGCTGCCGCCAACCAGCCGCGGCTGCCCAACGGTGTCGAGACCGTCGATGCCTTCCAGACCTATGTGACCTCGGCGACGCTCAGCGCCGGCGACGTCATCCACTTCACCAACCTGAAGATCCCGCAGGGCGCCACGATCCTCGACGTGCGGCTCTACGGCGATACGCAGGATGGCCAGTCGGTCTTCCAGGTCGGCATCGCCGGCGGGATCGTGGCGCCGGCGTTGTTCGGGTCGGCCACAGCATCAGCGACGCCGGCGGTGAAGACGCAGGCCCAGGCGCTGCCCTACCTGGTGTCGGTCTCCGACGACGCCGCGGTGCGTTACGTCTACCCGACGCTGACGCAGGACGGCGCCGCGACCTCGGGCACCGCCTCGATGTCGCTGGGCGTGCGCGTGACCTGGACGATGAACAAGACGCGTTAGGACCGCATCAGCCTCGGAAACCAGAAACCGTCCTGGTTTCCGATCTTCCGACTCCCGTTTGAGTCCAGGCAGGCAGCGTGCGTCGGTGGGCGTTCTTCCACCATGCCATCCCAGGACTCACCGGCGGCGGGCCTTCGTTCTCCCCTCCGCCCGCCGCCGGAATCTTTCTGTGAGGCAACCATGGCTGATCGTTGGAGCTACCCCGGTTTTCGTGTCGGACCCGATCCTGCGCTCGATCCTTCGCTGCTGCCACCGGAATCGGGCGGTTTCGACGTTCGGCAGTTGTACGGATTCGGTTCGATGGGCCCCTCGGGCTCGTTTGGAGAACTCCTGGCATCAGGACCGACAGATGGGCAATCGTTTGATCCACGATACTTCAATCGCAGATACAATAGCCCGCCTTTGCCTGTTCCGCAGCCATCGAAACCGCCACGTCTGCGACAACAGGTACCTTCATATCAGCCTATGCAGTCCGGACTGGGGCCAGTTCCGTATGATCCGCGGTTTGATCCGCGTGCGCTTGATCCATCGCTAGGCGATCAGTCAATGCTGACGCCGCAGTTCGTGGAACAGCAGAGGAGGCGGGCGCTGTTCGGCGCGCCGTGGAAACCTGAGTTTCCATGGGATCCCGCATTCGAAGCTCACGTCAATCCGGATTCGGAGCGCACCAAAGGGCAGCTGCCGTCGAAGCAGCGACAGGTGGTATCGCCACCGCCGAATCGGCAACTCTCCCCGACACGCACTCTAGAGGGCGAACCAAAACCACCTGCGCAGCGGTCCCCAGTGCAGCCATATGCGAAAGGTCAGTCTCCTGATGGCTTCTTTGGTAAAGGAGCCAATATGGAGTTCGGCCTCGGCGGAGTGATTGACCTTGGCCCAGTTGAAGTTAGCCCAGGCATCTACTGGAAGCTCCTTCGAGATCGTCAGGGCAACTTGCAGTTATCGAAACCGACGATGGGAGGGAAAGTCAAACTTCCCCGCGGCTTCAGCATCGAAGGAGAACGAAACTTCGACGACGGTAACTGGAGGATTGGGGGGCGTTGGACGGGTCACTTCTAGGTTCGACCAATGCATATCGATCAAGTCCTCGGCGCCCTGCAGCAGCGCCATGAGAACATTGTGCGCGATATCGCCTGCGCGCCGGAGCACATTCAGGCGTTGGAGAACGACTACCATCGCCTGCTGAACTTGCACCCGGAGCATCCGGCGCTTCTGTTCGGTCTGGGCACGATCTATGCCCAGACCGACCGTAGTGGTGCGGCGATCGCGTTGCTGAAACAGTCGATCGATCACGGCTCGCGCGGGCCCGAGCCGTGGTTGAACATGGCCGGTGCGTACAAGAACGAGCACAAGGATGCCAGTGCCGCGGCCTGCTATCAGCGCGCGCTCGAGATCTGTGAGCGCCTGCAGCGGCGCAACGACAAGGCGCGGCGCAACGGCAAGGACGTGCCGGTCGATCCGGCCCTGCTGACCGCCAACCACTGCAATGCCCTGCACGGCATGGCGTCGCTCTATGTCAATGCCGGCCAGCCGGAGAAAGTGATCGCGTGGGCCGACAAGTCGCTGGCCATCCATCCGCGCGATCGCTTTGCGCTGTGGAACAAGGCACTCGGCCTGCTGGAGAGCGGCCAGTTTCGCGACGGCTTCCGCCTCTACGACGAGGCCGGCTTCATGGACGGCGGCACCAAGCCGCCGGAACGCAAGGTCAAGACCTACGGCGGCCTGCCACAGTGGGACGGCACGCCCGGCAAGACGGTGATCTGCTACGGCGAGCAGGGCGTCGGCGACGAGATCATGTTCGCCTCGATGCTGCCGGACCTGATGCACGATTGCCGCGTCATCATCGATTGCGACCGCCGGCTGGGGGCGATGTTCAAGCGGTCCTTCGCCGATGCCGTCGCCGTCTACCCGACCAGCGGTTGGGATGAGCCGTTCCCGTGGTTAGCGAGCCACCAGGTCGATGCCTGGGTCGCGATGGGCTCGTTGGGCCGCTGGTACCGGCCGAGCCTCGAGTCCTTTCCCCGGCGGCCGTATCTGCAGGCGGATGCCACCAAGGTTGAGAAATGGCGCAACATCCTTGGGCCGCGGCGCGCATTGCGTGTAGGAATCTCCTGGGCCGGCGGTCTGAAGAAGACGCGCTTCGACCAGCGCAGCATGGAGCTGAAGGCCTGGGCCGATATCCTGCGCGTGCCTGATGTGGAGTGGTATTCGCTGCAGTACCACCCGCAGGCGCCTGACGAGTGCGCCCAGGTCGGCACCAGGCTCGGGGTGCCGATCCATCACTGGGGCGACATGATCGCCGACTACGAGGAGACGGCGGGCTTCCTCGCCAACCTCGACCTGGTGATCACTGTCAACACCTCGCTGGTGCATCTCGCCGGCGCCCTTGATGTGCCGACCTGGTGCCTGACGCCGGTGATGTGCGCCTGGCGCTACCAGTGCCGCGGCCCGATGCCCTGGTACGGCAGCGTCGAGATGTTTCGGCAGGAGAGGGCAGGCAACTGGAGTCAGGTGTTGGACACGGTAGCCGCCCGCCTCGGGGGCATGACGACGCAGGGGGGCGTGATGGCTGATCCCGTTCCGCAACAGGGCGGCCTCGAGCTCGTTGATGTTCTAGGCACGCTGCTGCCGCCCGAGCAGCGGGTCGGTGATCCCGTGGCAAATCTCAGCGCGTGGCGCTGGCGGAATCTGGAAAACATCAGCCGCGCTGCGCTGGGCATCGATCAGCTGCCGAATCCGCCGCCCTTCATGGCCCAGCACGATCCGGCGAGGGCGGCGCCTTATCTGGCCGGCATGTTGTCGCCGGTCGTTGCCGCCCAGGACGCAGCGCGGGGAATCGGCACGATGCAGGCTGCCCAGGCCGTTGGTGACGTGTGGGGTGCGCTCGGCGGCCTGGGCAGCGCCGCACTGGGCACGCTCGGGATGCTGCCCCTGGCGGCGGGGCTTGCCAACGCCGGCAGGCGGCTCGGCAGGAGCGCCTCGGCTTTGGTGCGCGACGTCCGAATGCCGGTGCAAAACGCGTCGAAAAGCTTTAATATTTATGACCCTCCAACGAAGGCGCCGCGGCCGTTCGAGGAGGACTATCGCAAAGGGGCGAAGGCCGATGCCACCGGACGACTCACGCACGACATCGAAGGCCGCCCCCTCATCGCAGACCGAGTGGTCGGTCGAAACGTGGTGGGCGGAACTGAAGTTGCCTTCCCGCAAGCAGAACTTGACCCCCTCGCAACGAGCCTTACAGGCACGCGGCCTAAGAGCGTTGCGCCGCGAGAGATTCGAGGAAATGCGGGCCTCTATCGGGAATGGTTCGACCCCGTAACGGGCAACCGCGAACGCGCCATCTTCCTGAACAACCAGCTCATAGCGGAAGAGGTACCACGCGTCCTCGGCCATGAGGTCGGCCACCTTATCTCCCGGCTGGCCGCCGACATCCCCACCGATGGGATTGAGCACGGCTGGCGCGGCTTGCGGCGGGTCTACAACGACCTGAATACGAGCCCCCGCGACTGGCGCATGCAACGCAGCGCCAAGACCGGCGAGGCGGTGCCACAGCGCTACTGGAGAGGCCCCGAGCATCTGGGATACTCGGCCAGCGAGGTTCCCGGCGAGCTGATGGCCGAGGCGGTCCGTGCCTACATGACCGACCCGAACTACCTGAAGTCAACGGCGCCCGAGGTGGCCGCGCAAATCCGCGAGTACGCCAATCCCAATCCTCGGACCAACCGGTACATCCAATTCAACACCCTGGCAGCGCCGGCCATTCCGTTCGGCATGCTCTTGTCGATGCCTCCCGACGAGGAGCGCTTGCCGTGATGTTGATCATCGACGCCTATCGCGAGCAGAACCGCGCATTGCACGGCAGCAACGAACGCGCCGGTGATATGCGCCTGGCGCTACCAGTGCCGCGGCCCGATGCCCTGGTACGGCGGCGTCGAGATGTTCCGGTAGGAGAAGGCAGGGGAGTTGGGGCCGGTGCTGGTTCCACGCGCGAACAGCTCGTGCAGGCTTGCGCGTAGGAGGTTCGGGAAGTGGCAGACTTTGATCCTCTCGGCATTCTGCTGCCGACGCCCGATCCGAGCCAGCAGCAAGCTGCTGCGTTGATGGGCGGTCCAATAGGCGCCTTCCTCGGTCAGGATGTCGGTGGGTTGGGCAGAACGCTGGCCGAACTGAAGGATGACCTGGCAAGGCGAAACCGGGCCCAGGGCTTGTCTCCCACGACGTTCTCGCCATACGAACCGAGGACACCCGAGCCCAGCTGGTGGGAGCGGCGCAAGTCTGAGCACAGCGACTACATCGGGCGTGGCGGCCTGCTCGGCACGTTATTCAGCATGCTGCCGTCGGAGACACAGGCATCATTGCAGCCATGGGCTGGGATGGCGAACCCGCTCGAATGGACACCAGGTGCGGGGATTCGCGATGCCGTGCAGGCGTGGGGTGATACGGCGCGCGCGGTGGGGAACCTCGATCCGTGGGGTACGCTGGCCGGCGTGGGATACATGGGGCTGGGCCTGCTCAGCGCCGTGGTACCCCCGCTGCGGCAACCCGGGAAAATCGCTGCTCCCGCACGGGCGCCGGCGCAAAACGCATCGAAAAATGTTAATATTTATGACCCTCCAACGGTGCGACCGCGGCCGTTCGAGGCGGACAATCCCAAAGGAGCACGTGCTGATGACAGTGGACGAATCACCCACGACATCGAAGGACGAGAACTCATTGCGCCGCTGGTCGTCGGTCGAAGAATGGTGGGCATGGGAGATTCAGCCTTCCCGAAAGAAGAACTTAACGCCCTCGGAACGAGCCTCACGGGCCGCCGCCCTCAGAATGTTACGTCGAGTAAACTTCGCGGAGATGCAGGCCGATACGTCGAAGAAACGGATCCCCTAACAGGCAATCGGTCGCGTGCAATCTTTCTGAACAGGGATTTGATCCCACAGCAGGCTGGTCTCGTTTTGGGTCATGAGGTTGGTCACGCGATAGCGAAGCGTGCTGCTAAGGATATTCCGACCACCGGCATGGTCGAAGATCTGCGTCGGATCTATAACGACCTGAACACCAGTCCACAGGACTGGCGTATGCAACGTAGCGCCAGGGACGGCGTGCCTGTCAAGCAGCGCTACTGGACAAGCCCCGAGAGCCAGGGATATTCGGCGAAGGATGTAAGCGACGAGCTGTGGGCCGAGGCGATCCGCGCCTACATGACCGATCCGAACTACCTGAAGGCGACATCGCGGAAGGTGGCCGCCCCAGTGCGCCAATCCCAACCCCATGACCAACCGTTATATCCAGTTCAACACCCTGGCGGCGCCGGCGATCCCGTTCGGGACACTCTTGTCGGCGCCTTCCGACGAGGAGCGCTTGCCGTGACGTTGATCACCGACGCCTATCGTGAGCAGAACCGCGCGTTGCACGCCAGCAACGAGCACTATGGTACGTCGGGGAAGACCTGGGCACCTAAAGTGCGCTCGCTCGCCGACTGGGGCGCCAGGCCGTGCTGGACTTCGGTTGCGGCAAGGCCACGCTGGCGCGCCGTCTGGGCCCGGCCTATCAGGTCACGAACTACGACCCCTGCATCGAAGGGCTCGATACGACGCCAGCACCGCATCCTGTAGTCGTGTGTGGTGATGTGCTGGAGCATGTCGAACCTGAATGCCTCGACGACGTGCTCGCCGAGTTGCGCCGCGTGACGCAAGAGGTGGGGCTGTTCGTTGTACACCTGACGGCGGCCAGGAAGACTCTGCCGGACGGTCGCAATGCGCACCTCATTCAGCAGCCCGCCGACTGGTGGTCCGACCGGATCATGGCCGCAGGCTTTGCGATCGAAACGCAGAACGCCAACGAGCACGAAGCTATGTTTATTGCGAGGCCACGCCATGGCTGACCTGGTCCCATGGTTCTTGGGGTTTGCCAAGGCATTGCCAGACGTAACTGTAAGCGACGCGAGCGCTACAAAGTATGTTCGGCAAGCCATCGAGCAAGGTGCTTCCAATCCTGCCGAGGTGTTCAGGCGTGCCGGGTATGATGCTTTAGACTCAGGGTTTCGCGACGTGCTGAAGCTAACCGGACGGGGAATTCGACTGAAGGATGCCGCTTTCGATCCCAAGCGTGCCAATGCCTATGACATCATGAAGAGTTTGCTGCTTGCGGCCCCGGTCGGCGGTACAGCCATAGGTATAGCGTGGCCGCCACCTGTTCCCGACGCGGCGACAACACCCTGATACCAAGAGCACAGGCGAGACGGTCATTCCGCTTGGGCCGGTACGTGTGCTCTGCCTTTGGCCGCTGCCACTGCGCGCGGAATGCGGCTGAATCGAGACAGTCCAGGACAAGAACCCGGTCTCGAATGAGTTCGGGCAACGGTACCGCCGGTGGAACAACGGGAAACGATCTGGGGATCGGCATCAGGTGATGGACGATCGATCGAGGCACATACGGAGGCATGACGCGGCACCATTCGTCCATATCCATGTCGGGGCCATCGTTACAAGCGAACGGCATGCTGCGGATCGATGGCCAGTACGGTGACAGCCGACTGATACGGGAGGCCGGACGAACAGGGCTGGAAGTGTGCATGACGATTTGTATCACGATCCTGATGAGAGCACCACAATCCAAGGTAGTAACAAGCAGATGACTTTACCGGTGTACATCGGCTTCGATTCACGCGAAGCGATCGCGTTCGACGTCTGTCGGCATTCGCTCCTGCGTCGATCGTCGGTGCCGCTCTATGTGCGGGCGCTGCGGCAGGACGGCTTGCGCCACGCCGGGCTGTACCGGCGCACGGCCATCGTGCGCGACGGGCAGCGAATCGATGCGATTGACGGCAAGCCGTTCTCGACCGAGTTCAGCTTCACGCGGTTCCTGGTGCCGGCGCTCTGCCAGTACGAGGGTTGGGCGCTGTTCTGCGATTGCGATTTTCTGTTCCTGGCCGATATCGCCGAGCTGGTGCCGCTGATAGACGACAGCAAGGCCGTGCTGGTGTGCCAGCAGGTTCATGCGCCCTGCCAGGCGACCAAGATGGATGGTTGCATCCAGGAAAAGTACCGGCGGAAGAACTGGTCGAGCTTCATGCTGATCAACTGCGGCCATCCCGGCATGCGTCGGTTGACGGTCGCGGCCGTCAACGAGGAGCCGGGGACCTGGCTGCACGGCCTCGAGTGGCTGCACGACGACGAGATCGGCGAGCTGCCGCCGGCATGGAACTGGATCGAAGGCGTGACCGACGGCCCGCCCAAGGCGGTGCACTACACGGCGGGTGGCCCCTGGTTTGCGGATCATGGATCGGTCGCGTTCGCACGCGAATGGCATGACGAGCACGTGCGGGCCTGTGCCGGCCAGCGACAGGAGGCAGCATGAAGAACGTTCAGCCCAATGCGGGGCAAGGTTCCGGGCAGGGTGCGGATGGAGCTTGTCCGCAGTCGGCTGGTGCGCGTCCCTTCCTGCGCCGACGCCAGGCGCATGCGGCCCAGTCTGCGCAGCTGGCTGCGGAGCGGCAAGCAGCACACACGGGCGTCGAGACGTGCGCTTGCGGCGCGAGGGCAGCGATCCGGGTTTTGTGGGCGTCACCGCCACCGATACCGCCACGATCTCGCGGCGCCGCTGGCCGATCACCTGCAGGCGCGGTCGAGGGAGTGCTGCCGGCGTCGCCTGCGTCCGACGGCAGCCGAGGCACGAGGAGGGCACGCCATGGCGACGTTCGCTGATCTGCGGGGCCGCATCACGGATGATCTCGATCGCGCCGATTTGGTGCTTCAGATCGAGCAGGGGATCCGCGATGCTGTCGAGCAATATGAAGCGGAGCGATTCATCTTCAACGAGGTCGTGGATGCCCCGGTCGCCTTCGCGGGCGGTGTCGATGCGGTTCCGCTGGCCTCGCTGCCGACCCGTTTCACGCGGATAGACCGCATCCGGATCGACAATGGCGCTTCCGGGCTGATCGACCTGGTGCCGCGCGACTACGCCTATCTGATGGCCGCGCGCGACGTGAAAGCCGTCGCACCGCCGCTGGAGTATTGCATCTACGCCGACGCCATCCTGTTCGACAGCATGCCGGATCGTAACTACGCGGCGCTGCTCGACGGTGTGAAGCGAATCAGCACGGCCAGTGCCTCGAGCGACAGCAGCGCCTGGTTCAATGAAGGCCGACACCTGCTGCGGGCACGTGTGAAGGCCGATCTCTATGCCCACGTCATCAAGGAGCTCGATCAGGCCCAGGTCATGACGGCCATCGAGCAGCGCGCGTACCGTGCGCTCAAGCAGAAGCTCAATACGCGCAACAGCGGACGCGTCCGGCCGACGGAGTTCTGACATGGCTGCTTCATCAACGCGCATCTCGGACAACAAGGAGAAGGATAAGGACGCGCAGAGGAAAGCAAAGCAAAAGAAACGGCGCCGCGCCTGGTTTGAGATGGCGCGCGCTTTACTGATCGGACAAAAGAAAACGTGAAAAATACTGATGTCAATTTTGTTCTCTTGCAAAGAATTTTGAACAAGACTATATAGGCTCTATTCAACAGTAGAGTACCCGCCGCCGGGGTTGACGGGCGTTTCGTTGACCGCACGTTACGCGGCATGCCGCCGCCGGGCATCAATACGGGCGTTTCGCCGTTGCCGGCGTCAGGCAACACCGTTTCTTCCAGGTTTCGTTGACAGGCCGAATAACGTCGCGCTGGCGCGATACGTGTGGCGCGTCGTCGGTCGCCGAACGGGAGATCAGAGCATGTGGTACGGGCAGACGTCGCCCTGGATGCAGTCGCGCCAGACGCCGGGCGCCGGCATGCCGCCCTATGGGCAGAACATGCCGATGCCGATGCAGCGGCCGCAAATACCAACGCCGCATGTTGCACCGAGCAATTTACCGCTGCAGTCGGTGCAACAGGGGCAGGGCGGCTCTGTGAGCCCGCAATTGATGGGCATGTTGAGCGGGCTGCTCGCATCGCGCCGGGAGACCACCGGACAGAAGACGGGCGCCCCGGAGAACACTTTCAATCCTGCATTGCCACCACAACAGGTCACACCGTTGCCGCCCGACATGGCGCAGCGCAATGGCGGTGCGGAGAACGCACCCGGCGCGGCCAGCGGCATCGAAGGCTGGTTGGCGCGGCTTCTCGGAGGCCGTCCCTGACATGCGTCTCGCGCTGGGCCCGCTCGCACCCGACAACCCCGACCTCGGCAATGCCGGGCTCGAGGATGCGGTGAACTGCCTGCCGCTCGCCAACGGCTACGGGCCGTTGCCCGAGGCGCGCACGTTCTCGTCGTCGCTGAGCGGCACCTGCATGGGGGCCTACGCCACCCGCGACATCAGCGGCGTCGTCAGCACGTTCGCCGCCACGGCGGGCCAGCTCTACAAGGCCAGCGCCACCGGCTGGAACAACGTCAGCCGCACCGCCAGCTACACCACCGCCAACGACGGCCGCTGGGACTTCGCCACCTTCGGCAACACCTGCATGGCCGCCAACGGCGTCGATGCCATGCAGGTCTATACGCTGGGCACTTCGACGCGCTTCCTCGACCAGAGCGCCAGCGCTTCGGCGCCGCTGGCGTCGCTGCTGAGCGTGGTGCGCGACTTCGTGTTCGCCGGCCGCCTGTCGAGCCAGCTCAACGGCGTGCAGTGGTGCCAGATCAACAACCCGCTGCGCTGGACCGCCAGCGCCCGCCTGCAGGCCGATCGCCAGGAGCTGCCGGGCGAGGGCGGCGCCATCGTCGCCATGACCGGCGGCGACTTCGCCACCATCCTGGCGCAGCGCTCGATCTGGCGCGGCACCTATGTCGGCTCGCCGGTGATCTTCCGCTTCGACGAGGTGGTGCCCAACGTCGGCTGCTTCGCCCGCGGCAGCGCCGCGCGCTTCCAGAACATGACGTTCTTCCTGTCGCAAAGCGGCTTCTACGTCTTCGACGGCGCCCAGGCCACGCCGATCGGCGACGGCATGATCGACGGCTTCTTCAAGGCCGACCTGAACCCGGCCTTCCGGCACCGCATCACCTCGGTGATCGACCCCATCAACAAGCTCTATGTCGTGAGCTATCCCAGCAACGCCAGCAGCACCGGCACGCCGGACCGCATGATGCTCTACAACTGGGCCTCGCGGCGCTGGGCGCGGTCGGAGATCACCATCGAGCTGATCTTCGCCGGCCTGTCGGCGGGCATGACCCTGGAGCAGCTCGACACCATCTCGGCCAACCTCGACCTGCTGCCGTTCAGCCTCGACAGCGACCTGTGGGCCGGCGGCCTCACGGTGGTGAGCGGCTTCGACACCGGCCACCGCACCGTGACCTTCGACGGCGCGCCGCGGGCGGCCTGGTTCATCACCGGCGAATCGCAGCTGATCCCCGACCGCCGCGCCTTCGTGAAGGCGGTGCGGCCGCTGGTGCAGGGCGATGCCGCCACCGCCATCACGGTGCAGATGGGCAAGCGCGACCGGCTGATCGACGCGGTGTCCTTCACCGCCGCCTCGGCGATGAATGCCAGCGGGCTGTGCCCGGTGCGCGCCAACGCGCGCTTCCACCGCGTGCGCATGGATATCGCCGGCGGCTTTGTTCAGGCCATGGGCTTCGACATCCAGGCCTCGCCGGAGGGCCTGCGATGACCGCCCCCATCAATGACGGCCGCTCGCCGGCTGCTGAACGCGCTCAAGATCGGCAAGATCACGTTTTAGATGTTGAAGCCCTTCGGGCGTCACTGCGAATGCGATGGCACCCAGCTCCCGGGTCAGCAGGCGCAACCCCGTGGCGCCGTCTGCCGATGCAAGCGCTGACGACTCCTCTACCACAACTGTCAGATGAAGTTGCCCTTTTAGGCTGGCCAGAAGGGATCCCAACACGGCTGCGAGTTTCGCGCTCGTCTCGGCCGTGAACTGGAGAACATATCGATGCTGATCCGACGCCCCGAACTCAATCTGTATCTTCTGCCCGCCGCCAAGAGTACGCGCGCCGAGGATGTCGATCAGTACCGGAACGGTATCGTCGGCCATTTTGATTCCTCCCCAATGCACCTCCCCGATGATGGCGGTCGGACCAGGGTTCCGCAACCGGAGGGCCTGCGGTGACCCTGGTGCTGACCGGACCGCCGGCGACGTGGAAGCCGCAGCTTGAGGCGGCCGACCTGCAGAACGTGAAGCGCGGCGTCGAGTACGGCTCGCTGACCGGCGTGGCGATGACGCGCTTCAGCGACGGCAGCACGCTCTACGTCGTCGACA
>DATEIF010000883.1:0-6474 GCA_035279205.1 Vineibacter sp. | reverse complement strand
ATCCGGCCGCCGCTGCGCGGCGTCCACCTTCTCCCCGCCTGCGCGGGGAGAAGGGACATTCCGCGTGGCCGGGATCTTGTGTCCTTCATTTCCATCGCTGCGATCAGTCGATACGATCGGGCCGCACGAACCTTTCTGGAGAGACGCCATGCTGTTGCCCTCCCCGCGCGCTGTCCTGGCAGCGCTGCTGGCGGCCGTGGTCTGTTCCGCCGTCCCGGCCATGGCGCAGGACTGGCCGACGGCCAGGCCGATCACCATCCTGATGGGTTTCCCGGCCGGATCGGGCACGGACGTCGTCGCCCGCACCCTGCAGGAGCCCCTGGAAAAGGAGCTCGGCGCCAAGGTTGTCATCGACTACCGGCCCGGCGCCGGTGGCAATGTCGCGTCCGAAGCGGTCGCCCGGGCCAAACCCGACGGCTACACGCTCCTGCTGGGCACGGCCGCGACGCACGGTGTTAACGCCGCGCTCTACAAGCGCCTGCCGTTCGACGTCGAGGCCGACTTCACGCCGATCGCGCCGCTGGTCGATGTCTCGAACGTGCTCACGATCAATCCCGACGTGATCGACGTGACGTCGGTCCAGGCATTCATCGAGAAAGTGAAGGCCAATCCCGGCAAGTACAACTACGCCTCGACCGGCAACGGCACCGGCACGCATCTCGCCTTCGCCGAGTTCGTTGCCCGTGCCGGCCTGCAGATGGTCCACGTGCCCTACAAGGGTGGCCCGGAGGCCCTGCAGGGCGTGCTGAAAGGCGATGTCTGCTGCATCTTCAACCAGGTGCAGACGGTGCTGGGACAATGGCGCGCCGGCAAAGTCCGCCTGCTGGGGGTGACGACCAAGAAGCGGGTCGCCGCCGTGGCCGACATCCCCACCATCGATGAGGCCGGCGTGCCGGGCTACGAGAGCTATACATGGTTCGGCCTGTTCGGGCCCAAGGACCTCGATCCCAGGATCGCCGCCCGCATCAACGCGGCGGTGAAGACGACCCTGGAGCTGCCGGCCCTGCGCCAGAAGTTCCTGGAGACCGGCCTGGCGCCGCGCGTCGAGTCGGTCGATCAGTTCCGTGCCACGGTGAAAGCCAACCGCGCCAAATGGGCCGAGGTGGTGAAGGCCGTGGGCGCGACGGTCGACTGCCTGTGGGACGCTACAGTCTGCCGTTCGATCACACTGTCATCCCGAGCGCAGCGAGGGATCCAGGGGCGGCGCCTGGATCCCTCGCTGCGCTCGGGATGACAGCTGGGATCGTGCAACAGCGCGCGTCCGTTCGACCAGTCCCTAATAGCCCACGGCGCGCTCTTTCGCGTCCGCCTTCTTGTGCGCCCATACCGGCTTGTAGCCGCCGCGCCAATCGGGCGGCATCTCGACCGGACGTGTGTCGAAACTGGCGAACTGCGCCGGCTTGCCGCGCACGATATCGCCCTGGTGCGGGCTGGGAATGGGGCTGGGTGTGTAGGCAAACGAATCAGCTGACGAATAGACCGGCAGCAGCAAGGGACGCGCCGCCGGCGCGCGGTTGGGCGCCGAGCCATGGACGATGCGACAGTTCAGCAGCACCGTGGTTCCCGGTCCGCCGGTCAGGGGGCTGATCATGTCGTCCTTGAGCCAGGTCAGATCCTGCGGCCGGATCTTGACGACGAAGTTGCCGGCATCGTCGTACATCGAGAACAGCGGGCCTTCATGGCTGCCGCGGGCGACGGTCAGCGGGCCCTGATCATCGCGGCAACCGTCGATGTAGACGCCGATGGTCACCGGGCTGAAATCCGTGTGGGGCCATGCCGGAATGTCCTGATGCCAGCCGAACCCCTGGCTGCCGTTGCCGGACTTCACGTTGAGCTTGGCGTGATGGAACTTCACGTCGGGGCCCACGACATCGGCGGCCAGGTCCGTCATGACCGGGTCGGTCATAAATTCCCAGAACACCGGATGCTGATCCTGCGGGCTGCTGACGCGGTGCAGCCGCGGCGTCTGCGGCGCGTGGCCTTCCTCCAGCACATAGATCGCGTCGGACTCGCGCACGGCGCGGCTGCGATCGAGCAGCGCCGCCATCGCCGCGCGCAGCCGCTCCAGCCAGGCTTGCGGCACGTAATCCGGCAGCACGAGGAAGCCGTTCTTGAAGTAGAGCTCACGCTGTTCGCGGGTGAGTACGTTGAGCGGCTGTTTGAGCACGTCCTGGGCTTTCATGAGCGTGACCTCCCGAGCTGGCCTCGCCAGCGTGCAAGGTTCCCGAGCGACCTGGCATGCCCTGGCGCGCGGGGCAGCTATTCGATACCGCGCACCTCGCGAGGCACGAAGCGTGACGATCACACCGTGTTGGCGACAGCGTCCGTGCGCCAGAGGTGCTGGCGCCAGCGCACCGCGATCACCAACAGGAAGACCAGGCCGACCACGCAATAAGTGCTCGCCGTCGCCGCAAAGCCAAAACGCTCGATCAGCGGACCGGCGGCCAGCAAGCCGACGGGATAGCCGTACACCGCCAGCATGCGCACGCCCATGATGCAGCCGCGCAGCGCCGCCGGCACGGTGCGCAGCAGGGCGACCGCCATCGGCACCATGCACAGGCTCTGCACCAGGCCGGCGAACAGCAGCACGATGCAGCCCCATACCGGCTCGCGCGCGAAAGCGAACGCAATCGTGGCGCCGTACCACAGGACGCCGAACACCAGCATGATGCGGGCCGGGCGAATCGCAGCGCCACGCAGGGTGAGCGCGACCGACCCGACCAGCGCGCCACCGGCGAAGCTGGCGACCAGCCAGCCCAGGCCGCGCTGATCGAGGTGATAGATATCCTTGGCGACATGCGCCAGCAGCGCCCCCGTCAGCGGAAACACCGTGAGGTTGACGAGGAACGCCAGGTACATGGTGGCCCGCAGCGGCGGCGTTGCCCAGATGTAGGCCAGGCCGGCCCGCAGGTCGTGCAGTGGTGACGTACGCGCGGCAATGGCGCCGGATGTGCCGTACGCCCCGCCGCCGGCAACGCCCAGGGTCAGCAGGAAGCTCACCCCATAGAAACCGCACACGGCGATATAGGCCGGCCCCATGCCCAGGGTCGCGACCAGGCTGGCACCGGCCAGCGCACCGGCGACACGGGCTGAATCCATCGTCGTGCGTGACACGCCCATGGCCTGCATCAGCAGGCCGGCCGGCATGGTGTCGCCGATCAGCACGTTGCGCATCACGAGATCCGACGGCCGGATGATGCCGGCCACGACGCCCACGGCGAAAACCGTGGTCGGACTGGCCGCGCCCGTGAAGAAGAGCGTCATCAGGGTGGCCGCGAGCGCCGCATAGGCCGCGCGCATCAGGCACAGCAGGTTGCGGTAACCGATGCGATCGCCCGCCACGCCGAACAGCGGCGCCACCAGGGTGCCGAGAAACTGCAGCGAACCGAACACCGCCAGCATGACCACGGAACCGGTCTCGACCAGCATGTACCAGCCGAGGATCAGGGTCTCCATCTCGAACGCCCACGCCGTGGCGAGATCGGCCGGCCATTGGAAGCGAAAGCTGCGCACACCGAACGGCGCCAGCGCCGGCACGCGCGCTGCGAGACTCATGTGCGGATCAGGTTGAACCTGGGAGCGCGGGCGTCCCGCCCGCTCATATCAGGCGAGAGCAACGGTTTCGCCTTGATGCGGGCCAGAGGCCCGCGCTCCCAGGACATGCTTTGGGCCACTCACGCCGCTCTTTTCACCAGCGTCTCGATCTCGGCCAGGCGCGGGCCCACGCGCTCAGGCCGCTGGCTGCCGAGATTCACCACCAGGCGGTCGACGCCGACCTCGGCGTAGGCCTGCATGGCGTCGACGGACATCGTCACCGGCGGCGTGATGATGATCTCGAACGACTTGTCGCGCTTGCGCCCGGCCTTGGCGAAGGCAGCGTCGAGCTGGTCGAGCATCTGCTTGGTGCCGGCGGGGTCGCGGTTGAAACCGTACCAGCCGGCACCGAACTTCACGGCACGGCGCATCGCAGCGTCGGCGTAGCCGCCGACGATGATCGGGATGTGCGGCTTCTGGATCGGCTTGGGATCCATGCGCATGGTTTCGAACTTCACCCATTTGCCGCTGAAATCGACGACCGGCTCGGTCCACAGGCGCCGCATCACCTCGAGGAACTCATCGCAGCGCGCGCCACGATCCTCCCAGCGGTAGCCGCAGGACTCGACCTCCTCCTTGTTCCAGCCCACGCCGATGCCGAAATCGATGCGCCCGTCCGACAGCCAGTCCAGGGTGCACATCTCCTTGGCGGTGTAGATCGGGTTGCGCTGCGGCACCAAGGCGACGCCGGTGCCGAACCGCACGTTCCTGGTGGCGGCCGCCAGGAAGCCGAAGGTGGCCGTCACATCCAGCATGCCGCCGCCGTCGGGCACGGGAATGCGGCCATCCTTCGAGCCGGGGTAGCCGTAGGTGTTCTTGTCGAACAGTGCCACGTGCTCGCCCATCCAGATCGACTCCAGACCGATCTCCTCGGCGCGCCGGCCGAAATCGCGGATCATCTGCGGTGTCGCCAGCGGCGACATGAAGGTGGAAAAGACGCCGATTTTCATGGGCCGGTTCCTCCAGGTTTCGATGGCGCAGCTTGGCGGAAGGCGCCGCCGCTTTCCTTGGGCTTGTTGTCATGGCAGGCATTCGATCGCCGGCCCGCCCTGCATGGCCGACAACCCCTCTCGTCACGCGCCGCCGTGCGGCGGCGATCGTGTCAGCGCAATGTCCGGAAATAGGCCCGCACGTCCTCGACGAACAGCGCCGGCTGCTCGAAGGCCGCGAAATGGCCGCCCTTGGGCATCTCGCGCCAGTGGCGGATATTGGTGTAGCGGTCCTCCATCCAGTGGCGCACGGGCGTCACGATCTCCTTGGGGTACACCGCAACGCCGGTCGGCACCGTGATCTTGTCGAACGCCCGCGTCCCCGGCCGGAAGCTTTCCCAGTACAGCCGCGCGGATGACGCAGCGGTTGCCGTCACCCAGTAGAGCATGACGTTGTCGAGCAGCTCGTCGCGGCCGAGGATGTTCTCGGGGTGTCCGTCGCAGTCGGTCCACGCCCAGAATTTTTCCAGGATCCACGCAGCCTGGCCGGCCGGCGAGTCGGTGAGGCCATAGCCCAAGGTCTGCGGCCGGGTCGATTGCTGCTTGGAATACCCCGAATCCCAGTCGGCGTAGTCCTTGATCCCCTTCAGTGCCCGCGCTTCCTGCGGCGTCGGTTCACCCTGGACCTGGGGCCGGCTGGCCATGGCGAGCGTCACGTGGATGCCGGCACAATGCTTCGGGTCCTGGGTGCCGAGCGCGGCGGTCACCGCCGAACCCCAGTCACCCCCTTGAGCGCCGTAGCGGGCGTAACCGAGTCGATCCATCAGCAACGCCCAGGCCGTCGCAATGCGGTCGACACCCCAGCCCGTGGCCATGGGCTTGCCTGAGAAGCCGAAGCCCGGCAGCGACGGGCAAACGACATGAAACGCATCGGCCGCGTTGCCGCCATGCGCGGTCGGATCGACCAGCGGCTCGATCACCTTATGGAACTCGACGATGGACCCCGGCCAGCCGTGCGTGATGATCAGCGGCATGGCGTTCGCGTGCGGCGAGCGCGCATGAATGAAGTGGATATCGAGTCCGTCGATCGCCGTCGTGAACTGCGCAAAGCGGTTGAGCAGCGCCTCGCGACGACGCCAGTCGTAGTCCTCGGCCCAATAGCGACAGATCTCCTGGATCCATTTCAGCGGTGCGCCCTGGCTCCAGTCACCGACCAGCTCCGCCTCCGGCCACCGCGTGTGGCGCAAGCGTGATTTCAGGTCGCCGAGCACGTCCTCGCTGACGGCGATGCGAAAGGGTCTGATGGCGTCGCTGCTCATGGTCATGGATCCCGGTGAAAGGGCTCAGTTCGCCGTACGGGCGAGCCAGGTGATCGTCACATCGCTGCGCGGCTGCGCCCGGCAGGCCAGGGTCAGGCCGGTCTTGATTTGTGCATCGCGCAGAGCCGCGTCGGCTCGCGGCAACAACGACACCGTTCCATTGTCGATTTTCGAGATGCATGTCGCGCAGTTCCCCGTCGCACACGCGTAGGGGTAGTCGATGCCCGCCGCAATCGCAGCCTGCAGGATCGTCTGGTCGGATGCGCAGGCGATCGTCCGGGATTCGTTGGCGATGGTGATCTGAAACGCCGCGTGGGAACCGGCCATCGGGCAC
Source organism: Vineibacter sp. (assembly GCA_035279205.1). Taxonomy (GTDB): domain Bacteria; phylum Pseudomonadota; class Alphaproteobacteria; order Reyranellales; family Reyranellaceae; genus Vineibacter. The sequence continues at coordinate 298 of DATEIF010000883.1, read as the reverse complement.
CTCACGCTGCGTGGCGGCGCGACGGGGTCGCGCGCATCGAGGAGAATTCCGGGTGGAACCAGCTGACGGACGGAAATCGCGTCAGCGCATAGCCATAGAGCGCCAGTTGGACGGAAGGCTCCTGGCCGATGACCTCGGTGCTGTGGATGTCATGATCGGCCATGGCCATACCGTGGCCCGGCGCCACCAGCACCTCGCCGACCTGAACGATCGTGGCGCGCCCTGACACGCGGCCATCGTCGGCGCGCCGATAGAACCGGTTGCGCTCGCATCCGAGGATGCCAGCGTTGACGCACCA
>DATEIF010000882.1:0-6089 GCA_035279205.1 Vineibacter sp. | reverse complement strand
TCCTGGAAGGCGTCGTTGCCAATCAGGTGCGTCGGTACCTGGCCGGTCAGGCAGACCACCGGGATGGAGTCCATCAGCGCATCGGTCAGGCCGGTCACGGCATTGGTGGCGCCGGGGCCCGAGGTCACCAGCACCACGCCCACCTTGCCGGTCGAGCGGGCATAGCCCTCTGCCGCGTGCACGGCAGCCTGCTCGTGCCGGACCAGGATGTGGCGAAGCCGGTTCTGCTTGAAGATCGAGTCGTAGAGGGGAAGGACGGCGCCGCCGGGATAGCCGAAGACGACATCGACGTCCTGGTCGATCAGGCTTCTGATCACCAAGTCGGCGCCGGTCGTCTTGCTCTCCGCAGTCATAGCTCCCTCCAAAAGACAAAGGTGCCGCGAAACCCATGTTTCGCGGCGGGCGGGACCATACTGATCGAGACGCGAGGAATCAACCCCATTCGACAAACAAACGCAAAGTTTCAAGGTGTCACTTTGTTCAAAAATTTCTCCAGATCCCTCAATTGGTCACTTTCGGGCGTTGTGACGCACAGATCGGACATAATCTGATGCCTTGCCCACGTCATTTGACGTTTTGCGTATTGGCTGGTGTTCAGCACCGCGCGCTCGACAGCCTCGGCAAGGCTCATGGTGCCATGCAGATACGCGCGCAGCTCGGGCACACCGTGTGCCTTCAGTGCCGGCAAGGCGACGCCATCCAGGGTCGACCGGTCGAGGAGTCCGCGCGCCACCAATAGCGCTTCCAGGGCCCCTACCTCCTCGATCACGCCGCCCTGCACCATCGCCTCGAAGCGCCGCCGGTGGCGCGCCCGCAGCCAGGCGCGATCCGGCGCCAGCAGCACGGTGATGAACCGCCACGGCGCCGGCGGACCATCGCCGCGTTCCTGCTGCCAGGCCGTGATCGACCGTCCCGTCGCCTCCAGCACTTCCCAGGCCCGCACCTGTCGCTGCCGGTCGTTCACCGCCAGCCGCGCCGCCGTTTCGGGATCGCGCAGCGACAGGCGGTCATGGAACGCCTGCGGTCCGAGCTCGTCCCACAACGCGCGGCTGGCCGCCCGTACCGATACGGGAATCTCGGGCATCGGCGAGAGGCCATCGGTCAGGGCCCGCAGGTAGAGCCCGCTGCCGCCGACCAGGATGGGCAGACGGCCGGCATCATGCGCGGCGGCAATCTCGATCAGCGCCATCTCGCGCCAGCGCGCCGCCGTGCCGACCTCCCAGGCCGGCAGCGCGCCATAGAGGCGGTGCGGCGCCTGCGCGCGTTCATCGGTCGTCGGCTGCGCCGTGATGATCGGCAACTCGCGATAGACCTGCATGGAATCCATGTTGATGATCGTGCCGCCGCCAAAGTCACAGCCGGCCAGCCGCAGCGACGGGCGCGTTGCCAGCGCCAGGCCCAGCGCCGACTTGCCGCTGGCCGTCGGCCCGATGATGACCAGCACCGGATTCAACGGTCGACCTCGACGCGGATGATCAGCGCAGATTGGCGTAGTAGCCAGAGGTGCCCGGCGGTGCCGAAGGCGGCGCCACGCGCAGCCTGGACACGGCCCAGTACGCAAAGCTGTTGCTGTTGGCCGCGTTGAATTGCGCCTCGGGTGCCGGCGCATAGGGTATGCGCGAGCTGTTCAGCTCGCCGGCCAGGTCGCGCAGCCGGTTCACCAGCCATGCGCAGGTCTGAAATCCAGGCGCGGCGCCCGTCTTGACGATCGCGCCGGCTTTGAGCGGATCGCGACTCACATCGCGCTGGCGGGCCACCAGCCAGCCCCAGCTCGGCGCTCGACCGGTGGGATTGGCCTCGAAGGCCGTCACCCACCCGCCGCCCGGCGCACTCACCAGCACGACGGCATGAAACGGGCGCGGCGTACCCACCCCGATCGGCTCGAAGCCGACATCGACGCCGCAGCGCGCGCCCGGCGCCGGCTGCGCGGCGGCCGGCAGCGATGCCAGGAGGCCGAGAACCAGCATCGCGAAAACACGCCACCGCATCGCGTCGATCATGACGGGAGCTCCGTTCGGACTCGCACCATAGCACGATTGCGGCCCGCTCACCGCGGAGCGGCCGGATGACGCGCGGCTTGCGCTTGTCAGTGCCGCGTCTCATTCCCATGATGCGCGCCCATCGCGAGCCCACCCACGAAGGCCGAAGATTGTAACGTTCATGGATCACGTTCTTACCTTGATCGCCGATCCCCGGCGACCCGCCGTCGATGCCGATGCGATCGCCGCGGTGCGTACGGCACTCACCGCCGCCGGCGCAACCCCGGGCACGGCGGAGTCGCTGGCCGACGGCATTGCCGTCGACGTGCCGTTTGCGGGGCTGGCGCTGGTGCCAGCGACGATGGCCGCGCGCACGGCGTTGAGCACGCGCCCCATCGACGCGATCGTCCAGCCGGCGACGGGACGGCGCAAGGCGCTGCTGGTCGCCGACATGGAATCGACGATCATCGAGAACGAGATGCTGGACGAGCTGGCCGACTATTTCGGCCTGCGCGAACAGATCGCCGCCGTCACCGCGCGTGCCATGAACGGCGAGATCGATTTCGCCGCGGCCCTGCGCGAACGCATCGGGCTGCTGAAGGGATTGAAAACAGCACTGCTGGACGAAGCGGCGACGCGCATCCGCTACATGCCGGGCGCCGCGACCCTGATTGCCACCATGCGGGCCAACGGCGCCTATTGCGCCCTGGTCTCCGGTGGCTTCACCCACTTCACCGCCATCGTGCGACAGCACCTGGGGTTCGATCTCGACCGCGCCAACCGGCTGCTGGCCGACGGCGATACGCTGGCCGGCGCGGTGGCCGAGCCGATCCTGGGCAAGGAGGCCAAGCTCGCCGCGCTGCAGGAACTCGCGGGCGCGCGTGGGCTGACGCCGGACCAGACGCTCGCAGTCGGCGACGGCGCCAACGATCTGCCGATGCTGCAGGCAGCGGGCCTGGGCATCGCCTTTCATGCCAAGCCCGCCGTCGCCGCCGCCGTCAACGCCAACGTGCGCCACGGCGACCTGACCGCCCTGCTCTACGCCCAAGGCTACAAGCAGAGTGCGTTTGTTTCTGGATAACCCGGGAGCGCGGGCGTCTCGCCCGCTCATGTCTTGGCGCTGCCGCGCCAATGCGGGCCGGAGGCCCGCGCTCCCAGGGAAAAACTACTCCACGCTGACCTTCACATCGATGTTGCCGCGGGTGGCGTTGGAGTACGGGCAGATCTGCTCATGCGCCGTCTTCACCAGGTCCTCGGCCACGGCGCGGTCGACGCCCGGCAGGCTGACGCGCAATTCCACCTCGAGGCCGAAGCCGCCCTGATCGCGCGGGCCGACGCCCACCGATGCCTTCACCGACGACTGCGGAATGGCGACCTTGCGCTGGCCCGCGACGAAGCGCACCGCACTTTCGAAACAGGCCGCGTAACCGGCGGCGAACAGCTGCTCCGGGTTGGTGCCGGGCTTGGCGCCGCCGCCGAACTCCTTGGGCCGACCCAGCTGCACGTCGAGCGCGCCGTCCGACGAACGGGCATGGCCGTCGCGGCCGCCGGTGACCTCGGCATGGGCTGTGTAGATGATCTTCATGGCGAACTCCTGTTGACGGGGAAGCGTTGAACTTTTCTAACGCTCACAATTTAATTGTGTACAATTGAATTGTCAACCACACGATTGCGTGATAATGACGTGGCTGTGCCGTCGTCTGCGGCCGCACCATATGAAGGCCATGGCGATCAAGAAATCCCTCGGCGCCGATGCGCTGAAGCTCGACAACCAGCTTTGTTTCGCGCTGTACGCCGCGTCGCGCGCGATGACGGCCGCCTACCGGCCGCTGCTGGACGCGCTGGGGCTCACCTATCCGCAGTACCTGGTGATGCTGGTGCTGTGGGAGACCGGCGGCAGCACGGTCAAGGATCTCGGCGTAGCGCTGCGTCTGGACTCCGGCACCCTCTCACCGCTGCTGAAGCGGCTGGAGGCCCTCGGCTTCGTTGCGCGCCGCCGGTCGGCCGACGACGAGCGCGTTGTCGAGGTGGTCCCGACCGAGGCCGGCACGGCGCTGAAGCAGCGCGCGCTCTCGATACCGCACGAACTGGCGTGCCGGGTCGGCCTGAACGAGCGCGACATCGCCGCCTTGCGCGCCGAACTGCATCGCCTGGAGAACACGCTCTCGATGTCGTGAGACCGCGCTGGGTTCGGTGTGACGCGGGGTCAGGCGCGTCGCACGACCAGCGTCGCGGCGATCATGTCGTGCAGGGCGCGCTTGCGGCTGGTGAATGCCGCCATGACGTAGCCGATCGCGAGGATGAGACCGGAGAGATACTTGGCGAACCGCCGGCCCGCCGACCGCCCCACGGAAAGGCGGCTGCCGTCGGCGGCGACAACACGTACACCGACCGCCATCTTGCCCAGTGTTGCGCCGCGGGCCGAGCTCAGCATCAGGACTTCATAGAGCCAGCCGCCGATGACGGCGAGCGGTACGCCGATGATGGTCAGCGGAAAGATCGTGTAGAGCGCGAAGGCAAAGGCAAGCCCGGGCAGTTCGCCCCAGTCGACGCGATCGGAAAATTTGAGGGCGGCGGCGACGCCGTAGATGGCAACGAGAAGCGCGATGACGCCGCCGATGACCGCGGCATCGATGACCGCGGCCACGAACCGTAACCAAAAGCCGGCCGGCTGCAAATCGGCCGCGGTGGCGCCGGCGATTGCCGCAGCCGGCGGTTCGGGCTGGGCGTACGACATAGCCTGATCACTTCCCCCCTTCTCCTCGTACTCGATGTCATCCTGAGCGAAGCGAAGGATCCCTTGCCATCGTTGGTCCCGTGCGACCGGACTGCTCAAAGGATCCTTCGCTTCGCTCAGGAAGACAGCAGCGAGGTGCTTCCCCCGCCCGCTTGCGCGGAGAGAAGGAATGACCGTCATTGCTGCACCAACTCTACACGGCGGTTCTTGGCGCGGCCATCCTCCGTCGCATTGGACGTCACCGGCGCCAGCGGGCCAAGACCACGCGCGGTCAGGCGCGCCGCGGCGATGCCGTGCTGCATCGCCAATGCCCGCATGACGGCCTCGGCGCGACGCTGCGAGAGGCCGATATTGTAGTCCAGCGCTCCCTGGTTGTCGGTGTGGCCGGCGATATACACCTTGAGGCCGGGATTGGCCTGCAGCAGCTTGGCCATCTCCTCCAGCTGCGGTTTGGATTCCGGTTTGATCTCGGCCTTGTCGAAATCGAAATAGATCCCGTAGATCGCCTGCTTGCCGTCGCGACCCAGGTTCATCGCCATCTCCGGCGCCTGCACCGTCACCATGCGCCTTTCCATGGTGCCGCTTTCCACGACATCGACGAACACCGCCACGCGGCCGCCCGCCGTCGGGTTGGCCACATTGTCCTGATGGGCAGTGAAGACGATCAGGTGCACCGGTCCCTGCGGGCGATCGAGCTTCACCACCAGCATGCGCTGGTCGATGACGTTGGCGCTGAACGCGAACTCCGTCACCTGATCGCCGGTCAGCTGGCGGCCGGGATTGAGCTCCAGGAACGGCAATTCGATCGAGTCGCCGCAGGTATCGCGGCTGCATTCAAACAGCGTCTTGAAGCCGCTGGCCAGCAGCGCTTCCTTGTAGTTGCGCATCACCTCCAGCGACGTGCGCTCCAGGGGCACCACGTAAAGCAGTCGTGTACGCGCACCCTCAGCCGCATCGACCCGCTCGAACCGCCGCTTCTCCACGCCGGGATTGACCGATGGTCCCATCGGAATGTCGACCTCGGCGAAGCGGTCGGTCTTGTAGCCGATGATCAGCGAGCCTTCGTAGCGCGGCACCAGCGGATGGTCCTTCGCGCCGGCAACATCGCGCGTGATCGGTGCCGGTTGCGCCGATGCCATGCCTGTTGGTGCCGTCGCCACCAGTGCGGCGAGAACCGCTGCGATAAGTCCACGCCTCAAAACCAGATCCGAGAAGACCATCATGTCGTACTCTCAATGCTTCCACGCTTCATCCACCGGCGGGACAGCGTCGCCTGAAGCCAGTCCATAGCAACCGCCGGACCTCGAGGCTCGGACTGCGGCGACACAATGTCTTTCAGCACTGCCCTGATCGGCTTGCCATTCGCCGCTGTC
>DATEIF010000881.1:0-2619 GCA_035279205.1 Vineibacter sp. | reverse complement strand
GCTGGCCGTGGTGCCCGTGAGATAAGCCGCCACGATGATCGGCGCGCGTCCCGGCGGCCACGCCAGGCCGGCATCGTTGGTCGTGCCTGTACCGCTCCCGGTCTTCTCGCCAACGCGCCAGTTCTTGGGCAGGCCGGCGCGCAGGCGGGTGTCGCCGGTCTTGTTACCGACCATCCACGCCGTGAGCTGCTTGCGTGAGGCTTCCGACAACGCCGTTCCCAGGATGAGCGTACGGATGTTCGCGGCCATGGCCGCCGGCGACGTCGTGTCTAGTACATCATCCGGGTCGTTGAGATGAGGCTCATAACGATCCAGGCGCGTCACGCTATCGCCCAGCGACCGGACATAGGCCGTCACGCCGGCGGGCCCGCCCAGGGTATTGAGCATCACATTGGCCGCGGTGTTGTCGCTGAGAACCATCACCGCTTCGCAAAGCTCGGCCAGCGACATGCCCGTCCCGCCGACCCGCTCCTTGGTCACGGGCGAATACGGCACGAGATCGCTGCTCGAGAACGGAATGCGCCTGTCGAGTTGCTCCTTGCCGGCATCGACACGCGCCAAGACGGCAGCGGTCACCAGCAGCTTGAACGTGCTGCACATGAGAAAGCGCTCGTCGAGGCGATGGCCGATCCTCACACCGCTCGCCGTGTCGACAACGGCGACGCCCAGTCGCCCGCCGCTGTCGGCTTCGAGTTTCGCAAAGTCGCCGACGAGCTTGTCGGTCAAGCCGCCGGGCGAGCGCGCCAGGCTTGCGCGTCCAGCCAATCCAGCGCCAAAGAAAACACTGCCGCTCGCAGCCGAAAAAAGACGCCGTGTGATCATCCCTACTCTCCGTTACTGACCGGGCGCAAAATGTCGTCGGAGATGGTCGTTGACAAACGATCATAAATCCGGCGACCCACTAGGAAAATTTGGGTCTCGCGCCGGAACCGAGTCGTGATGTCATGTTGAAGTCCAATGTACCGTTGAATGCACTGCGCGCCTTCGAGGCGTCCGCCCGTCATCTCAGCTTCACAAAGGCCGGCCTGGAGCTGCGCGTCACACAGGCCGCCGTGAGCCACCAGGTGAACAGCCTCGAGGAAATCTTGGGGCTGCGCCTGTTTCGCCGCCTGCCGCGCGGCCTGGCGCTGACCGATGAAGGCCTGGCGCTGATCCCCGTCCTCGCCGAGTCGTTCGGCCGCATCCGCGCCGTGCTGGAGCGTTTCGAGGACGGACACTTTCGCGACGTGGTCACGGTCGGCACCGTCGGCACCTTCGCGACCGGCTGGCTATTGCCGCGGCTGAAGCAATTCTGCGACGCCCATCCCTATGTCGACCTGCGCCTGCTCACCAACAACAACCGGGTCGACATTGCCGGTGAAGGCCTCGACTACGCCATCCGGTATGGCGATGGTTCGTGGCACGGCACCGAAGCGGCGCCGTTGTTCGCGGCGCCGCTGTCGCCGGTCTGCGCGCCGGCCATCGCACAGAAACTGCGCCGACCGGCCGACCTGGCGCGCCAGGTGCTGTTGCGCTCGTACCGGGCCGACGAATGGGCGCGCTGGTTCGACGCGGCGGGCGTTCCCTGCCCTGTCGTGCGTGGCGCCATTTTTGATTCATCGATCACCATGGCCGAAGCCGCGGCTCAGGGTGCCGGTGTTGCGTTGTTGCCGGTGCGGATGTTTGCGCGGGAGCTCGACCTGGGCCGCATGGTGCGGCCGTTCGATGTCGAGATTACCGTCGGCACCTATTGGCTCACGTGGCTGAAATCCAAACAGCCGACCAAGGCCATGCGCGCGTTCAAGGACTGGCTGCTGCAGAGCGTCGCCACGCCCGAACCGGTCATGTCAGGAAGGCGCCGCCGTTCACGTGGATCGTCTGGCCGGTGATGTAGCTGCCGTCAGGTCCGACCAGCAGGCGGACCATGGCCGCGATCTCGTCGACCGTTCCCTTGCGTCTCAACGGGATGGTCTGATCGGTCAACGTGCCCGGCAGCTTGCCGGCCGCGGCGCCGCGCACCGTGTCGATGGCACCGGGCGCCACGCAGTTGCAGGTGATGCGGTGCGGCGCCAACTCGACCGCCAGCGCCCGCATCAGCCCCTCGAGTCCCGCTTTCGATGCGCAGACATGGCAGCGGTTGGGCGTGCCGACATGCGCCGAAACGCCCGATAGCGCCACCATCGCGCCGCCGCCACGCTGGATCAGGTGCGGCACGGCGGCTTTGGCGAGAATGAAGGCACCGTCCAGCGCCACCGACAGAATCTCGCGCCACTCGTCGTACGACATCTCCAGCAGCGCGGTCTGCCGCCGCAGGCCGGCATTGCTGACGACAATATCAAGACCACCCAGAGTGCCGACCGCCGCCGCGATCATCTGCTCCACGCCGCGTGGATCAGCGACATTGGCGACGTATCCCATGGCTTTGCCGCCGGCAGCCGTGATCTCACCGACCACCGCGTCAATGGCCGCACGGTCGGCGCGACCGTTGACGATCACCGAGGCACCATCCTGGGCCAGGCCCAGCGCGATGGCGCGGCCGATATTCTTGCCGGCGCCGGTGACCAGCGCGACCTTGCCATCCAGCGGTCGTGTCATGCGTTTTCTCTCCTTCCTATTCTGGGAGCGCGGGCATCTTGCCCG
>DATEIF010000880.1:0-5473 GCA_035279205.1 Vineibacter sp. | reverse complement strand
TAGCTACCATTGCGGCCACGCCCGAACGGCCGCGCAGCGGCGCGAAGCACAGGCGCTCGACATAGAGGCCGGCCAAGGTTGCGCCGGCCACCGTGACGACGGCGCCCAGCACGGCCAGCAACCCGCCCGGCAGCGCACCGCCGGCATTGGCCATGAGCAGCGCACCGAGATAGCCGCCGAACATCAGCGTGGCGCCGTAGCTGAGGTTGAGCCGGCGCATGACGCCGAACATCAACGTGAAGCCGACGCCCAGCAACGCGTAGGCCGCGCCGGCGGCGAGGCCGTTGAGCAGCGTCTGGAGGACGTCGACGATCACGTAGCCTTTACGCTTCCCAGGTACGCACGATGGATGACCTCATCCTGTGCCACTTCGCCCGGTGCCCCGGCGAAGGTCACCTTGCCCTGTTCCATCAAGAAGAACTTGTGCGCCACCTTCAGCGCCATGTGGGCGTTCTGCTCGACCATGAAGATGGTGATGCCGTCGCGGTTCAGCTCCTCGACGATGCGGAAGATCTCGGCGACGACCAGCGGCGCCAGTCCCATCGACGGCTCGTCCATCATCAAGAGCTTGGGCCGGCTCATCAGCGCGCGTGCCACGGCCAGCATCTGCTGCTCGCCGCCCGAGAGCGTGCCGGCCGCTTGCGCGCGGCGCTCTTTCAATACCGGGAAGCGGGCCAGGAGCTTCTCCTTGTCGGTAGCCACGTCAGCTGTGTCGCGGCGCAGATAGGCGCCGGCGGCGAGGTTCTCCTCGACCGACATGTGCGGGAAGACCAGGCGGTTCTCCGGCACCAGGGCAATGCCGCTCGACACGATGTGGTCCGCCCGCTGGCCGACCAGCTCGGCGCCGTTCAGCCGCACCGAGCCGCGACGCGGCTTGAGGATGCCGGCGATCGTGTACATCAAGGTGGTCTTGCCGGCGCCGTTGGGGCCGAGCAGGCAGGTGATGTGGCCGGCCGCCACCGACAGCGAAACGCCCTTCAAAGCCTCGATCTTGCCGTAGGCCGTCACGATGTCGGCTATGTCCAGCATGGCGCCCTCCTGCCGCTCATGCCGCCGTCCCGAGATAGGCTTCGCGCACGGCCGGATCGGCCTGCACCTCGCCTGGCGTGCCTTCGGCGATCTTGCGCCCGAAATTGAGCACGCAGATCCGGTCGGTGACGGCCATCACCAGTTCCATGTGATGTTCGATCAGCAGGATGGTGTAGCCCTGCCGCTGCAGGGCGCGGATGCGTTCGTCGAGCTGCGCGATCTCCTCGGCATTCATTCCGGCAGCCGGCTCGTCGAGCAGCAGCAGCTTGGGTTTGGCGGCCAATGCCCTGGCCAGCTCCAGCCGGCGCTGTTCGCCGAAGGCGAGGCTGCCGGCGAGGTCATCGGCGCGGTGAGACAGCCCGGAGAATTCCAGCGCCTTGGCGATACGGTCGCGCGCATCGCCGCGGCCGCCGATCCAGCGCTTCAGGAACCCGCTTTCCGTGCGGTGCGCCGGCGCGTTCTCGGCCATCCAGAGATTCTCCCAGACCGTCAGGTTGGCGAACAACCGGATATTCTGGAAGGTGCGCGCCAGGCCCAGCGACAGGCGCTGATGGGTCGGCACGCGCACGATGTCTTGTCCCTCGAACAGGATTGCGCCGGCCGTCGGCTCATAGAGGCCGCAGACCAGGTTCACCGTCGTGCTCTTGCCAGAGCCGTTGGGACCGATTAGGCCGAACACCTCGCCAGGCTTGATCGCGAAGTCTATGCCGTCGACGGCGCGCACGCCGCCGAAACGCTTGGCGAGCCCGCGCACCTCAAGCACGTCGCGTCTCCCGGCCGAACAGGCGCGCCAGACGCTGCGCCGTGGCGGCATCGATCAGACCATTGGGGCGCAGGTTCATGGCCAGCACGATCAGCGCGCCGAACAGCAGATTGCGCCAGTCGCCGAGGAAGCGCAGGCCCTCGACCAGGAAGCCCTGCACGAAAATGACTGCAACGATGGTGCCGAACACGTTACGCAAGCCGCCGAGGATCGGATAGGCGATGGCGAAGGTCGCCAGCAGCACGTTGAAGTTCGAGTGTTCGATGTGGGTCGTGTAGTGGGCGTAGATGGCGCCGCCCAGGCCGGCGATGAAGCCGCCGATGGTCATCGCCGCGACCTTGACTGCCGTCAGGTTCAACCCGACGCTCTGCGCCGCCAGCTCATCCTCGCCAACGGCGCGCAGCACGGCGCCGAAGCGGCTGCGGTCCATCCACCACAGTGCGCCCGCCACCAGAGCCACCACGGCCCAGACGAACAGCATGACGTCGAAGCTGGTCCAGCCGTGCTCGGGGAACCAGCGGATCTGGCGGAAGCCTTCACCGCCCAGGGGCCCGACCTTCACGCCGCCCTTGGCGATCTGGTAGTCGAAGTTGAAGAAGAACAGCCGTACCGCCTCGCCGAAGGCGAGGGTCGCGATCACCAGCATCAGGCCGCGCACGCGCAGCGCCGGAAAACCCACGATGCAGGCCATCACCGCTGCCGCCACGCCCGCCGCCAGCATCGCCGGCACCAGGTGCCAGCCGGCCAGCACCGTCAGCATCGCCGCGACATAGGCACCGATGGCGAAGAAGCCGGCCTGCGCCAGCGAGACCTGGCCGGTCTGCAGCACGACATAGGCGGAAAGCCCGATCAGCGCGTGAAAGCCGATGATCTGCGCGAGGCTGTAGTAGAAATCCACCGTGCGCCTCCCTCAGTCGCGGCCGCGGCCGGCGGCAAACAAGCCGTTGGGCCGCAGCACCAGGAAGACAAACAGCAGCAGCATGACATAGATGTCGCGTTCGGTGACGTTGCGCATGGCCTGGAACAGGTTCTCGGCCGCGCCGACCAGCAGGCCGGCGACGATGGCGCCGGGGATGCTGCCCAGCCCGCCGATCACGGTGACGATCAGGCCCTTGACCGTGATCGTGCCGGAGATCAGCGGTGAGAGCATGCCGACCGATGCCCCGATCATGGCGCCGGCGACGCCGCCCAGCAGTCCCGACATCACGAACGTCAATCCGTTGACCGCTTGCAGGCGCATGCCGCAGAGCTGCGCCGCGACGGGCTGTTGCGCTACCGCGCGCGTCGCCATGCCCAATCGCGTGCGATAGAGCAGGAGCAGCAGCACCACCATGGCCACGAGGGAGATCAGGAACACGCCGAGCAGGTCGGCGCGCAGGATGAAGGCGCCGAGCTCGATCGGATCACCGTCATAGATCGCCGGGTAGTTCTGCGGCATGCCGGCCGTGGCATGCACCACGATCTCGTCGACCAGCAGCAGCATGCCCACCGTCGACATCAGGGGCGCCAGCGGTGAGGCCAGCGGGATGAAGCGGAAGCAGGCGAGGTAGATCAGGTAGCCGATGACCCCGGCCGCCACGATCGAAATCGGGAACACGCTCCACAGCGGCAGGCTCAGCAGCTGAGGTCCGGCCAAGCCACAGTAGGCGCCCGCCAGCGACGCGGCGGCGTAGCTCATGTTGATCTTGTGCATCACGCCGAAGACCAGCGTGAAGCCGATGCCGATCAACGAGTAGGTCGTGCCGAACAGCAGACCGTCGATGATCGCCTGCACATAGTCGACGAAACCCATGGGCCTCCGGGAGAAGAGTCCCTCTCCCGCAAGCGGGAGAGGGAGGGGCCCGCTGCGCGCAGCGCAGTGGGGGGTGAGGGGCCAAGGACGAGGTCTTGCCGATGAGGGGCCTCGTCCTTGGCCCCTCATCCGGCCGCCGCCGCGCGGCGTCCACCTTCTCCCGCCAGCGGGAGAAGGGAGTTCCTCAGTTGGTCAGCGGGTTGTGCAGCACGGCCCACTTGCCGTCCTTGGCATGGACGTACATGTAGGGCTTCACCGCTTCGCGATCGTCAGTGCGCTTGATCTTGCCGAGCAGGCCGTCGGTCTCCTTCAGGCCGGCCAGGCCTTTGCGGATCTTCTCGCGATCGGCCTGGACCGTGTCTGGCTTGGCCAGCACGCCCTGTTCCTCGATCACCCGCTTGAGGATGAACATGTTCTCGTAGGCGCCGGCCGAATGCAGGTCGAGGCTGCCGTTGAACTTGGCGGCCTGGGCGGCGGCGGCCTCGGCTTGCTTGGTGACAGGCGCGAAGCTGGTCGGGATGATGATCCCCTCGGCCTCCTTGGCGCAGCCCTGCAAGGTCTCCATGCTCGACGAGCTGGTGAGGCCGATCAACATCTTCACCTTGACGCCCTGGCGGCGCATCTCCTTGAGCACGCCGCAGGTTGTGAAGGGATGCGCCGCAATGGCGAGGATGTCCGGGGCGGCGGCTTTGATCTCGCGCACCTGCTGGGCGAAGTTGGTGTCTTCCAGCAGCCACTTGGCCTCGCCCTTGACCTCGTAGCCGACCTTGGGCGCGGCTTCCTTCATGACGGCGTACCAGCTCGCACGGCTATGGGCGAAATTCTCCTCGACGCCGGCGAACATGGTCTTCAGGTCGGGCCTGGTCTGCTTCACCCAGGCGAACAGCGCATTGTACATCTCGACTTCGCTGGGCACGTTGCGGAACGCCCACTCCGAGATCTTGGCGAGGCCGCCCTTGATCGCGACGTCGGTGAAGATCGGGAACTGCAGGCCCGAGTCGCTGGCGTCGCCAGCCTTGCGCTGCAGCACGCCGAACAGCGGCTCGGCGACATTGGAGCAGCCCGGGCCGATGGCGACCAGCGCCGGACCGGCGGCGATACGGCGCACCACCGAGATGCCTTCCTCGGCCGTGCAGCGGTCATCGAGGAACTCGACCTCGACCTTGCCCATGGTGCCGTCGCCCAGCTTGACGCCGCCCTGGCTGTTGATCAGGTCGGCGGCGGCCTTCATCGCCGCTTCGCTGTTGATGCCGAACGAACGCACGACGCCCGACTTGGCGCCGAACCCTTTGATGATGACGGCGCGTTCCTGCGCCTGGGCGGTGCTCGCGACGGCAAATCCGGCCGCGGCGACCAGCGCCGAACTCAGCAGCAATGCGGTCTTGCGCATGACGTCTTTCCTCCCGCCAGATGGGTCCATGAACCCGATTGGTAATTTTTTCGTTGATTAGGCGGAATCCGGCCCTGCCGGCGGGCGTCTGTCAATGGCAAGTCGCGGCGACTATGCAGCTTTCTTCAGCCGGAAATCGTAGCGCACCGTGTGGCGCGGGCCCTCCAGCCCGCCGAAGTCGACGACCAGGGACTCCTTGACGCCGAACACCACATCACTGTCGAGGTAGGTGTCGCCGTTGACGAACAGGTGCGTGATGACCTGCCGGTGGCCGGGCGCCTGAACCCAGAAATGCAAATGCCCAGGGCGCATAGGATGGCGGCCCATGGCGCGCAGCAGGGCGCCGACCGGCCCGTCGTGCGGGATCGGATAGCTGGACGGCAGCGTGGTATGGAACCAGAACCGGCCGTCGCTATCGGATGTCAGGCGGCCGCGCAGGTTATGCGCCTCGCCATCGCCCATCTGTGAGTCGTAGACTCCCTCGGGCGAGGCCTGCCAG
>DATEIF010000879.1:0-3983 GCA_035279205.1 Vineibacter sp. | reverse complement strand
CTCCTCAGGATGAGGTCGTGCGTGGCCATATGCGATAGCCCCAGGGCGGCGGTCGCTGCCCGACCCCATCCGGCCCCTGCTGCCTGCATGCCAGATTTACGCGACCGGACGGGATCGTCCGGTCGCGATCTGCTTTAATGGGCGGCATAACCTGGTGACGCCGCCTGCAGGAGCGACAATGGCCGCCTCGCACGACAATCAGCCGCCCGCCGGGACGGGCTCGGCTCTGGATTATGACGCCATCATCATCGGCGCCGGCATGTCGGGCCTGTACCAGCTCTACCGTCTGCGCGAGTTGGGCCTGAAGGTGCGGGTGTTCGAGACCGGCACCGGCGTCGGCGGCACCTGGTACTGGAACCGCTATCCCGGCGCCCGCTTCGATTCGGAGAGCTATTCCTACGGCTATTCCTTTTCGCAGGAACTGCTGGATGAATGGAACTGGACGGAGCATTTCTCCCCCCAGCCCGAAACCCTGCGCTACCTCAACTTCGTTGCCGACAAGTTCGACCTGCGCCGCGACATCCAGTTCAAGAGCCGCGTGACGTCGGCGCACTATCAGGACGCAACGCGGACCTGGGCCGTCACGGTGGAAGATGGCAGCCGCTACCACACCCGCTTCCTGATCACCGCCATCGGCCTGCTGTCGGCGCCGACCATGCCGCGGATGGCCGGCGTTGACACGTTCAAGGGCCAGTCGTTTCACACCGCCCGCTGGCCGCATGAGCCCGTCAGCTTCGAGGGCAAGCGGGTCGCGGTGATCGGCACCGGCGCCACCGGCGTGCAGACGATCCAGGAAGTGGCCAAGACCGCGGGTCATCTCACCATCTTCCAGCGCACGCCCAACTGGTGCGCGCCGCTGCACAACAGCAAGATCGACACCCAGGAGATGGCGAAGATCCGGGCCGACTACCCCGATATCTTCAGGCGCTGCCAGGAAACGTTCGCCTGCTTCCTGCACACGCCCGACCCTCGCGGCACGTTCGAGGTGACCCCCGAAGAGCGCGAGGCCGTCTTCGAGAAGCTCTACGCCGCGCGCGGCTTCGGCATCTGGCAGGGCAACTTCCGCGACATACTGGTCGACCGCAAGGCGAACGCCGTGATCTCCGACTTTGTCGCACGCAAGATCCGCCAGCGCGTGAAAGACCAGGCGGTGGCGGAAAAGCTGATCCCCAAGAACCATGGCTTCGGCACGCGCCGCGTGCCGCTGGAGACCCGGTACTACGAGGTCTACAACCAGCCCAACGTAAAGCTGGTGGACATCAACGAGACGCCGATCGAGCGCGTCACTCCGGATGGCATCAAGACCAGCGATGCCGAATACGCGTTCGACATCATCATCTACGCCACCGGCTTCGATGCCATCACCGGCGCCTATGACCGTATCGACCTGCGCGGCGTGGGCGGACAACGCCTCAAGGACGCATGGAAGGAAGGGCCGCAGACCTACCTCGGCGTGCTGGTCGAGGGCTTTCCCAACATGATGATGCTGATGGGCCCGCACACGGCGCTGGGCAACATCCCGCGCAGCATCGAATACAACGTCGAATGGGTGACGGGCCTGGTCCGATACGCGCGCGACCATGGTTTGACCCGCCTGGAGGCAACCCCGGAAGGCGTCGCGTCTTGGACCGACCATGTGCGAGCGCTGGGCGTGGGGCTGCTGTCCAACGAGATCAATTCCTGGATGACCGGCATCAACAGCAACGTCGAGGGCAAGCAGACCCGCATCGTGGCGCGCTACAGCGGCAGCGCCCCTGCCTACCGCGAGCGCTGCGACGAGGCCGCGGCCGGCGGCTATCCGGAGTTGAAGCTCGGCTAGTACCGGCTATCGCGGAAGGTGAGTCGCGACTGTCATCCCGAGCGCGGCGAGGGATGACTGTGCGGCTGACGCAACGGGAGGAGATGACACATGGACCTGAAGGGGACGGTCGCCGTCGTCACCGGCGGCAATGGCGGGCTCGGCCAGCGCATCTGCCACGCCCTCGCGGCACAAGGCTGCCACATCGCCGTCGTCTGTGCCCGCAGCCGGGAACAGGCCGACGGCGTCGCGCGTGACCTCGAGAAGCACCAGGTCTCCGCCGCCGCCTTCGCCTGCGACGTGACCCAGCGCGATCAGGTGCAGCGCCTGATCGACGAAGTCGTGAAGCGTTTCGGCCGGCTCGACATCCTGATCAACGATGCCGCCTACAACAAGGCGATCCCCTTCCCCGACCTCGACAACCTCACCTATGAGGAATGGACGAAGATCATCGACATCAACCTCACGGGCCCGATGCTGTGCTGCAAGGCGGTGGCGCCGGTCATGAAGCGCCAGGGTAGCGGGCGGATCGTCAACATCTCGTCGGTCGCGGGCCTGGGCCCGACCGGCTCCTCGATCGCCTACGCCGTCTCCAAGGCCGGCCTGATCCATCTCACCAAGTGCATGGCCGTGGCGCTGGCGCCCGAGGTGCTGGTGAACTGCGTGGCGCCCGGCCTGCTCGAGGGCACGCGCGCCACCGCGAACCTGCGGCCGGAGCAGATCGAGACCGCGGCCAAGACGGCGCTGCTGCGCAAGGCGGCCGACAAGGACGACGTCGCCGACCAGGTGGTCACGATGTGCCGCACCAACACGATGACCGGCCAGACCTTGGTGATCGACTCGGGCCGCACCTTCCATTGAAGCCGCCGTTCCTGGCGACCCTGATCGTCCCGCGCCTGCCGTTCTACTACGGCTGGGTGATCCTGGGCTGCGTCTGCCTGGCGGGATTCGCCCGGCAAGGTCCGGCGGTGGCGGTGCTGTCGATTTTCGTGGCGCCGATGACGGCCGAGTTCGGCTGGTCGCGCACCGAGATCTCGGGTGCCGTCTCGTTGGGCGGCCTCCTGGCAGCCCTGATCTCGCCGGTGATCGGGCCGGTGCTGGATCGCCAGGGCGCGCGGCTGGTGCTGTGCCTCGCCGTGCTCGGTACCGGTCTGGCGACCATGGCCCTGTCGCTGGTGCCATCGCTGCCCGTGTACTACCTGCTGTTCTGCTTCGCCCGCATGACTTGGGCGGGCCCCTACGACCTTGGCCTCTACAGCGCGCTGAACGCTTGGTTCGTGACGCGGCGGGTCATCGCCAATGCCATCGCCAGCATGGCCCAGATATCGGGGCTTGTCGTATTGCCCATCGTCGCCCAGCTGGCCATGACGGGCGGGAGCTGGCGCGATGGTTGGGTGGCGGTGGGCGCCACCGTGCTGATCGTGGGCTTCCTGCCGGTCTGGCTGCTGCTCGCGCGGCGGCCGGAAGATGTCGGGCTGGCGGTGGATCGCGTGAAAGGCACGGAGACCGCACCCGAACCGCGCTTCAGCCGCAGCGAAGCGATGCGTACGCCGGCATTCTGGCTGCTGTCGCTCTATACCGTGCTGGTCTTTCCCGTGCAGGCGGGTGTGAGCCTGCATCAGGCACCGCATCTGATCGAACGCGGCCTGACGCCGATCACGGCCGCGACCGTGATCGGCGTGTTTTCAGCGATGTCAGCCGTCGCAAGCTTCAGCTTCGGCTTTCTGCCGCGCCGCTGGCCGGTGCGCTACGGGCTGCTCGCGTCGGCGCTCCTGTTGGCCGTGGGCAGCTTCGCGCTGATCGGAGTCGGCGCGGCACCCGACGCCTACATCGCCGCCGGCCTGTTCGGTCTCGGCATCGGCGGCGTGCTCACGCTGCTGCCGGTGGCATGGGCCGACTATTTCGGCCGCGAAAGCTATGGCGCCATCCGCGGCGTGGCGCTGTCGCTGCAGGTGCTGGCGCAAGCGGCCGGCCCGCTGTTATCCGGCATGCTGCGCGACCGCAGCGGAGACTACACCCACTCGCTGCTGGTGTTCGGCACCCTGGCGGCGCTGGCCGTCATCGCGGCGTTGGCGGCGCGGCAACCGCCGCCGTTTCCTCAGCGTGCATCGACTCGTTGAGACGCCCCGGCAAATTGCCCTGCCCGCCGGACGCCGGTACGCTTTGCCGACAATGACCGGAGGAC
>DATEIF010000878.1:0-4184 GCA_035279205.1 Vineibacter sp. | reverse complement strand
GTTATCCCGGGGGCGCGGTGCTTCCGATCTATGACGAGATTTTCCAGCAGGACGAGGTCGAGCACATCCTGGTGCGGCATGAGCAGGCGGCCGTGCACGCGGCGGAGGGCTATGCCCGCTCGACCGGCAAGGTCGGCGTGGTGCTGGTGACCTCGGGTCCCGGCGCCACCAATGCCGTGACCGGGCTGACCGACGCGCTGATGGACTCCATTCCGGTGGTCTGCCTGACCGGCCAGGTGCCGACGCACCTGATCGGCAATGACGCCTTCCAGGAAGCCGACACCACCGGCATCACGCGGCCCTGCACCAAGCATAACTACCTGGTGAAGAACGCCGCCGACCTGCAGCGGGTGCTGGGCGAGGCGTTCTATGTCGCGAAGTCGGGGCGTCCCGGGCCGGTGGTGATCGACCTGCCCAAGGACGTGCTGATGGCGCAGCACGACTACGAGCCGCCCAAGAAGACGGTGCAGCACAAGAGCTATCGCCCGCAGGTCAAGGGCGACATCAAGAAGATCGAGCAGGCGGTCGAGCTGATGGCCAAGGCCAAGCGGCCGCTGTTCTACACCGGCGGCGGCGTCATCAATTCGGGACCCAACGCGGCCAAGCTGCTGCAGCAGTTCGTGCGCATGACCGGCTTTCCCATCACCAACACGCTGATGGGGCTGGGTGCCTATCCGGCTTCCGACCCGCAGTTCCTGGGCATGCTCGGCATGCACGGCATGTACGAGGCCAACCTCGCCACGCACGGCTGCGACGTGTTGATCAACATCGGTGCGCGGTTTGATGACCGGGTCACGGGACGGCTCAACGCCTTCTCGCCCGACAGCATCAAGATCCACGTCGATATCGATCCGTCATCGATCAACAAGAACGTGCGCGTCGACCTGCCGATCGTCGGCGACTGCGGCCACGTGCTGGAGGACATGATCAAGGTCTGGAAGGCGCGCCAGCCGCGCATCGACCAGAAGGCGTTGAAGGCGTGGTGGACGCAGATCGATGAATGGCGCGGCAAGAACTGCCTGCGGTACGAGAACTCGCGCGAGATCATCAAGCCGCAGTACGCGCTCGAGCGCCTCTATGCGCTGACCAAGGACAGGGAACCGATCATCACCACCGAGGTGGGCCAGCACCAGATGTGGGCAGCCCAGTTCCTGAAGTTCGAGAAGCCCAACCAGTGGCTGACCTCGGGCGGGCTGGGCACCATGGGTTACGGCCTGCCGGCGGCGATCGGGGCGCAGATCGCGCATCCGGACAAGCTGGTGATCGACGTCGCGGGCGAAGCCTCGATCCTGATGAACATCCAGGAACTGTCGACGGCGGCACAGTACCGCCTGCCGGTGAAGGTGTTCATCCTCAACAACGAGTACATGGGCATGGTGCGCCAGTGGCAGGAGCTGCTGCATGGCGGGCGCTATTCCGAGAGCTACTCGGCGGCGCTGCCTGATTTCGTGAAGCTCGCCGACGCCTTCGGTGCGGTCGGCATGCGCATCACCAAGCCCGACGACGTCGATGCCGCCATCAAGGAGATGATCGCCATCGACAGGCCGGTCATCGTCGATGTCGCCGTCGACAAGGCCGAGAACTGCTTCCCGATGATCCCCTCGGGCGCGGCGCACAACGAGATGCTGCTGGGACCCGCCGACAAGGCGGAAAGGCCGATCTCGGAAGAGGGCATGGTGCTCGTCTGAGCACCGCCTTTCTGTCGTCCCGTCCATCTGTCAGCAGCGCCGCGTGGCCCGTCACCGGGCCCGGCGCCAGGGGAGTGAGCACCGTGAGTCCCAACCATGAACGCCATACCATCGCCGTGCTGGTGGACAACGAGCCCGGCGTGCTGGCGCGCGTCATCGGCCTGTTCTCGGGCCGCGGCTACAACATCGAAAGCCTGACGGTCTCGGAGACCGATTCGCGCAAGCATCTGTCGCGCATCACCATCGTGACCTCGGGCACGCCCATGGTGATCGAGCAGATCAAGGCCCAGCTCGACCGCCTGGTGCCGATCCACAAGGTGTCGGACCTGACGCTCGACGGGCCGTCGGTCGAGCGCGAGCTGGCCCTGGTGAAGGTGCGCGCGTCGGGCGAGAAGCGCGTCGAGTCGCTGCGCATCGCCGATGTCTTTCGTGCCCATGTCGTGGACATGACCAACGAGTCGGTCGTGTTCGAGCTGACGGGGGCGCCGTCCAAGCTCGGCTCGTTCGTCGGGCTGATGGAGCCGCTGGGTCTGGTCGAGGTCTGCCGTACCGGCGTCGCCGCCCTGCGCCGCGGCCCGGACGGGATCTAGGTTGAAGTGTTCCTCCCCAGCGAAGCTGGGGAGGTGCCCCGAAGGGGCGGAGGGGAGCCGACGTGGTTTTTGTAACTGGGATCTCGTCGGCTCCCCCTCCGGCTCAGGTACTTCGACGCAAAGCGTCGAAGTACCGAAACGGCCACCTCCCCCAGCTTCGCTGGGGGAGGGAGTGAGGTCACCATGGAATTCCTCTACCCGCTGATCGGCTTCGCGCTGGTCCACCTGCTGGCGGTGGCCAGTCCCGGGCCGACCTTCCTGGTGGTGGCGCGCACGGCCGCCACCGGATCGCGCGCCGCCGCCCTGGTCGCGGCGCTGGCGGTGGGCATCGGCGCCCTGGTGTGGGCGACGGCGGCGCTGTTCGGCCTGCAGGCCCTGCTGGTGCGGTTCGAATGGCTGTACCTGACCTTGCGGATCGCCGGCGGCCTTTATCTGGTGTATCTGGGCATTCAGCTTGTCCGGCATGCCGGCAAGGGCGATGCCGTGGCCGCGGTCGCAGCGACATCGGGAACGCCATCGCTGGCGCGCGTCTTTCGCGAGGCGCTGATGGTCCAGCTGTCGAATCCCAAGGTCGCCGTGTTCTTCGGCAGCGTGTTTCTGACCTTGCTGCCGGCCGCGGCGCCGGCCTGGATGGTGGCCGCCGTTCTGGCCATCGTGTTCGTCAACGAGTGTGGCTGGTTCACGCTGGTGGCGTTGTTGTTTTCGGGAAACACCGTGCGTGCGGTCTATCGCCGGGCGCGCGTGTGGATCGAGCGGCTGACGGGCGGCGTGCTCGCAGCCCTGGGACTTCGGTTGGCGCTCGACCGGTGAGCGCAGCCGCAAGAAACTGACCGGTAGTGGAGAGACTGAGATGCGTGTCTATTACGATCGCGATGCCGACGTGAACCTGATCAAGGGCAAGAAGGTTCTGGTCGTCGGCTACGGCAGCCAGGGCCATGCCCATGCCATGAACCTGCGCGACAGCGGCGTGAAGGACGTTCGCATTGCGCTCAAGCCGGGCTCGGCCACGGTCAAGAAGGCCGAAGGCGCCGGCTTCACGGTGATGTCGCCGGCCGACGGCGCCAAGTGGGCCGACATCGTGATGGTGCTGACTCCCGACGAGCTGCAGTCGGACATCTACAACGCCGACCTGGCGCCCAACATGAAGGAAGGCGCCGCCCTGGTCTTTGCGCACGGGCTGAACGTGCACTTCAACCTGATCACGCCGCGCCCGGACCTCGACGTGTTCATGATCGCGCCCAAGGGCCCGGGCCACACCGTGCGCTCGGAG
This sequence comes from Vineibacter sp., assembly GCA_035279205.1. Taxonomy (GTDB): domain Bacteria; phylum Pseudomonadota; class Alphaproteobacteria; order Reyranellales; family Reyranellaceae; genus Vineibacter. The sequence goes on along the minus strand of DATEIF010000878.1, from coordinate 636 downwards.
TATGTGCGCGGCGGCGGCGTGCCCTGCCTGGTGGCGGTGGCGCAGAACGCCTCGGGCAATGCGCTCGAGATCGGGCTCAGCTACTCGTCGGCGATCGGCGGCGGCCGTGCCGGCACCATCGAGACCACCTTCAAGGAAGAGTGCGAGACCGACCTGTTCGGCGAGCAGGTGGTGCTGTGCGGCGGCCTGGTCGAGCTGATCAAGGCCGGCTACGAGACGCTGGTCGAGGCGGGCTACGCGCCGGAGATGGCGTACTTCGAGTGCCTGCACGAGGTGAAGCTGATCGTCGACCTCATCTACGAGGGCGGCATCGCCAACATGAACTACTCGATCTCCAACACCGCCGAATACGGCGAGTACCGCTCGGGCCCGCGCATCGTCACCGACGAGACCAAGCGCGAGATGAAGCGCGTGCTGGACGACATCCAGTCCGGCCGCTTCGCCCGCGACTGGATGCTCGAGAACAAGGTCAACCAGGCCTCGTTCAAGGCCATGCGCAAGAAGATGTCGGAGCACCCGATCGAGGAGATCGGCGCCAAGCTCCGCGCCATGATGCCGTGGATCAAGGAACGGGCTCTCGTTGATAAGAGCCGGAACTAAGTCTTGCCGGACCGCGGGCGTCTCGCCCGCATCATG
>DATEIF010000877.1:0-6881 GCA_035279205.1 Vineibacter sp. | reverse complement strand
ATCTCCAGCGGCGTGCGCGACAGCTTCACGGCCTGGTCGAGATAGGGCACCGGCTTGTTGGCGCCGGGGAACGTCACCTGCTTGAACAGCTGCTGGTCCTTGATATGCGGATCGTCGAGCGCCTGCTGCGGGCTGTAGACCGGACCGGCCGGGATGCGTGCCTCGGCCAGGGCCTCGAGCGCCTGCGCGACCGTGCGCGTGCCGCACCACGTCTGCATGCGCTCGCTGATCAGCTCGCCGTGGTTGCCGCGCTGCAGGTCGTCCTTGAAGCGCGGGTCGCTCAGCCAGCTGTCCTCGCCCATCAGCTTGGCCCAGCGCACGAAGAGCGGCTGGCCGATCGCCATGGCGTAGATCCAGCCGTCGGTGCACTTGAACGAGTCGGACGGGGCTGCCGTCCAGCCGCGGTTGCCGATCGCGGTGCGGTTGGCGTCGATGACCTGCTGCTCGATGAGCATCGAGTTGGAGGCGTTGAGCGCGCTCTTGAGCAGCGCCGTCTCGACCTTCTGGCCCTTGCCCGAGGTCTGCCGCTCCATCAGCGCCGCCAGCACGCCGATGGTGTTGAGATAGGCGGTCGAGAAATCGACGTAGGGAACCGCGATCCGCATCGGCCGGTCGCCCCAGCCCGACAGATACATCGCGCCCGACATCGCTTGGCCGATGGTGTCGAAGCCGACGCGCTTGGAGTAGGGACCTTCGGAGCCGAACATCGACGTGGTGGCCAGGATGATGCGCGGGTTGATGGCCGACAGTGTCTCGTAGTCGAGCCCCATCTCCTTCAAGGTGTCGGCCGGCAGGTTGGCGACCACCACGTCGGCCGTCTTCACCAGGCGCGCCACCACCTCGCGGCCGGCCGGCTTGGTCGGGTTCAGCGTGAGGCCGAGCTTGTTGCGGTTCATCTGGAGGAAGGTGGTGCCCTCCTTGTCGGGCACGACCGGCGTCACCCAGCGATCCTCGCTGCCATCGAGCTTCTCGATGCGGATCACCTCGGCGCCGAGATCGCCCAGCAGGGCGGCGCAGTAGGGGCCGGCGATGTAGCGGCCGAAATCAAGAACGCGAATACCATCGAGAATCCCAGGCATGTCGTCACTTTCCTTGCTTACACCGGCAGCACGGGGCGCGCTGCCGCGCGACGCACCAGCCATAGAGCCACCAGCACCGTGGGTACCACGATCGCCAGGCCCAGCAACTCCATGGCCGTGTTGCCAAGCGGCATGATGCCGCCGCCGGGCGTCGCCAGCACGAGTCCGCCAATGACCAGCAGCACGCGCAACGGCCATTCCAGCATGCCCGCCCCGCGCAGATCGCCGACGCCGGCCTGGTAGCCCTGGATGCCGCCGCAGATGAACAGCGTGCCGATGGCGGTGGTCACCGTCAGGTACAACGCCTCGGCCACCGATCCCTGTAGCACGAAGGCCGGGTTGAGCACGAAGAAGAACGGGATGAAGTAGATGATGCTGCCCACCCACATCGACTCCCAGCCGGTCTTCATCGCCGGTGCGCCGGCGATGCCGGCGGCGGCGAACGAGGCGATCGCCACCGGCGGCGTGATCGACGACAGCATGCCCCAGTAGAAGATGAACATGTGCACGGCCATCTTGTTCAGCCCGGCCTTCTCCAGCGCCGGCCCGACCAGGATGGCGAGGAAGATGTAGCAGGCCGTCGTCGTGAGCCCCAGGCCGAGGATCAGGCTGGTGATGGCGCACATCACCAGCAGCAGCAGCGCGCTGCTGCCGGCCAGCGCCAACAGGTCGTTGGCCAGGCTCGAGATCACGCCGGTCATCGAGAAGGCGCCGATCAACAGGCCGCAGCCGGCCAGGATGCCGATCAGCTCGACGAACGTCTTGCCGTTGACCTCGAGGAAAGCGAGGTACTTCGCCAGTCCCCAGCGCTTGTTGCCGAACACTTCGTTGAGCACGACCAGCAGCAGCATGCCGCCCAGCGCCGGCATCAGGATGGCGTTCATCCAGGCATCGAAGGCGGCGCCCCCCGGCGTGCCGGTGGGCAGCGCCATGGCCTTGGCATAGCCGTCGCCGGTCAACACCATCACCACGGTCGCAGCGAGCGCCAGCAGGCAGTTGATGGTGTTGGCCAGCCGCCAGGCCCCCGGCTGCGCCCACTGGTTCAGCACCAGCAGCAAGGCCGTGGCATAGAACGGCGCATGGCTCTCGCGCTTGAAATACAGCAGCATCACGATCAGCAGGATGATGACGAAGGCGTAATACCAGCCGTCCTTGATCGCCTCCCAGGCGCTGGGCAGCTCGCGGCGCGGCAGGCCCTTCAGGCCATGGCGCGCCGCGTAGGAGTCGACCTGCATGAAGAGGCCCACATAGTAGAGCAGGGCCGGGATGGCGGCGGCGATCGCGACCTCGGCGTAGGTGACGCCCATGAACTGCGCCATCACGAAGGCGGTGGCGCCCATCACCGGCGGCGCCAGCACGGCACCCGTCGAGGCGCAGGCCTCGATGGCGCCGGCATAGGAGGCGCGGAAGCCGGTGCGCTTCATCACCGGGATGGTCATGGTGCCGGCGGTCAGCACGTTGGACACGATGCTGCCCGACATCATGCCCAGCATGCCGCTGGCAAAGATGCAGACCTTGGCGGCGCCGCCGCGGAAGGTGCCGCACAGGGCGAACGACAGGTTGATGAAGAACTTGCCGGCGCCGGTCATCATCAGCGCCGTGCCGAACACCAGGAAGCCGATCACCGTGTCGGCGAAGGCCTGGATGGGAATGCCCAGCAGGCTCTCGGTCGACAGCATGTGGTAGGCCGATGCCTGTTCCCAGGTCGACTGGTTGCCCTTCAGCGGTCCCAGCCAGCGTGCCTCGGCGAACAACGGATAGAGCGTGAACGGCAGCACCGACAGCAGAAGGCTCCAGCCGCCGGTGCGGCGCAGCGCCTCCATCAGCACGAACCACATGAAGTAGCCGGCCCAGATCACGCCGGTGGGCGCGCCGCCGAACTCCCAGCCCAGTTCGGCCGACTTGCGGATATGCGCCATCAGGTAGATCGCCGCCGCCGCTGTCACCACGAACAGCACGATGTCGTACCACGGCAGGCGCTCGGTCGAGGCCCGCGCGCTGCCCGGGAAGATCAGGAACGTGAAGGGCAGCATGCAGAGGATCAGCAGATAGAAGTACTCGGTGTTCAGCGGCGTGAAGCCGATGAAGAAGCGCAGGCCGAACTGCTGGTTGATGCACAGGAAGATCGTGACGGCGGTCAGCACGATCAGCGCCAGCCGCCAGGCGCCCTGCAGCGAGCGCACGCGGATCGTCTCGGCCTCGACCGGACCGGTGGCGACGTGCGGGTCATCGAACACGATCTTCTTTGCCGTATCAGACATGCCTATCGCTCCTCGGGACGAGGGAGAGCCTCACTCGAACACCACGTCCAGTCCGGCTTTTTCCAGCGCAGCGCGTCGCGCCGCCGCCCATGCCTTGCGGAAGGCGTCGGCGTCCTCGGGCGGGCTTGCCTTCACGAAGGCACTCCAGGCCTCGCCCAGCACGCTCTGGCGACGCACCAGGCCGTCATTGTGCTTCTGCACCGCATCGCTCCAGGCGCCAGCTTCCTTGAGCGCCTTGATGGCGCCGTCGTGGAACGGCACCACCCATTCAAGCTTCTGCAACTTGAGATCGAGGCCGGCGGCGCCGGGTGCGGCATCCTTGTAGGCGTCGTAGTTCACGATCATCGCCTTGGTCAGGCCGTAGGCGATATCGGCGGGCAGCGTGGCGTAGCCCATGAAGATCGGGTAGGGGAACGTGCCGGTCTCGACCGGCGCCTGCGGTGAGATGCCGGCGCCGCACGTCGCCTTGTGCGGAAAGACGTAGGGCGCCAGCTTGTTCAGGCGCTGCCAGCCGGCGGCATCGGCGCGCGGGGTTGGCACCCACAGCAGGCCACGCGGCGAGGTATCGACCTCCTTGGGCTGCGCCGAGATCGTCGAGGCGAACGCCGCGTCGGCCTCGTTGTTCAGCACGCCCTTCCACATGGCGCCGTAGCCGGAGAATTCCACCAGCTTGACGTCGGATGTGGTGAGACCGCCGAACGCCAGCACCGCGAGCGCGTTCTGATTGAGCGCCGGCGAGCCCACCACCATGCCGATGCGCTTGCCCTTCAGGTCGCGGGCCGCCTTGACGCCGGTATCCTTGGCCACGCCCAGCGCAGCGCCGTTGCAGTCGTTGGAGGCCAGCAGCAGGCGCAGCGGCTGCGGTCCCCATTCGCGGGCGCCGAACTCGAAGACCGCTTCCTGCGCGAAGTAGGTGCCGGTGCCGTTGGCCGACACCTGCGCCCGGCCGGCACGCAGCGGCGCCAGGCGCGCCACGTCATTGCCGGCCGGCAGGACGCGCACCTCGGCGCCATGCTTGTCCTTCAGCATCTTGCCGACTGCCACCGCGATGTTGAAGCCGGACGAGCCGGTGTCGTAGGCGGTGAAGGTGAGTGTCTGCGGCAGCTTGATATCCTGCGCCATGGCCGGGAGAACCGCCGCGAACGCCGCGGTGAAAGCGAAGAAGCGATGCATAGGGCGGTTCTCCCTTCGTGTGATCACTCGAAGACGCTTTCCATCGCGACCGTGCTGAGCGCCTTCTTGCGGGCGGCCATCCATGCCGTGCGGAAGGCATCCTTGTCGTCGGGCGGATTCGATCTCAGGAAGTCATTCCAGGCCTTGGCCAATGCTGTCTGCCGCTCCACCAGTTTCGCGTTGTAGGTGTCGTGCTCGGCCTTCCAGACTCCGGCTTCCTTGAGCGCCTTGATGGCACCCTCGTGATAGGGCAGCACCCACGTGAGGTTCTGCCGTTGCACGCTGAGGCCGGCGGCGCCGGGCGCGGCGTCCTTGTAGGCGTCATAGTCGACGATCATCGCCTTGGTGATGCCGTGAACCAGATCGGCTGACTGACCCGCATAGGCCATGAAGATCGGGTAGGCATAGGCGGGAAGCTCCACCGGGTTCTGCGCCGACATGCCACCGGATCCGCAGGTCGCTTTGTGCGGTGCGAAGTAGGGGCCGATCTTGTGCAGGCGCGTCCAGCCGGCGGTGTCCGAGGCCGGCGTCGGCGGGTAGATGATGCCGCGCGGCGAGGAGTCGACCTCCTTGACCTGGCCCGAGATCGATGAGGCGATGGCGGCGTCGACCTCGTTGTTGAGCATGCCTTTCCACATGGCGCCATAGCTCGAGAATTCGACCAGGCGTACGTCGTTGGCGGTCAGATTTCCGAACGCCAGAATTGCCAGCGCGTTCTGGTTCAGCGCCGGCGAGCCGACCACGACTCCGACACGCTTGCCCTTCAGGTCCTTGATCTGCTTGACGCCGGTGTCCTTGGCGACGCCGAGCGAGATGGCGTTGCAATCGGTCGACGAGATCATAAGCCGCAGTTGTTGCGGTCCCCACTCCTTGACGGCGAACTCGAACACGCCTTCCTGGGCGAAATAACTGCCGATGCCCATGGCCGAGATCTGGGCGCGGCTGGCCTTCAAGGGGCTGAGGCGGGCGACGTCGTTGCCCGCCGGCAGGATTCTGACATCGGCGCCGTGCTTGTCCTTCAGCACCTTGCCGACGGCGACAGCGATATTGAAGCCCGACGAACCGGTATCGTAGGCCGTCCAGGTCAGGCTGGACGGCAGCTTGATATCTTGCGCGACCGACGGTGCAGCCATCGACGCTGCCACACCCACGAGTGCTGCCGCTACCAAGTGCGCGCTGATCCTACGCATGGTCACCTCCCAGATCGGGACCGATGCCGGGCCGACGCAGCGATCGGGCCTCTTATTCGAAGATCACGTCCATGCCGGCCTTTTTCAGTGCCTCGGCGCGTGCCTTGAGCCACCCGGCGGCGAATTCCTTCTCATCCGCCGGGCCGTTGGCGCCGTAGGCTTTCCATGCAGTGGCGATCACCTGCTGGCGTGCGATCAGCGCATCGTTGTGCTTCTGCGCCGCATCGCTCCAGGCGCCTTTCTCGCGGAAGGCCTTGATGGCGCCGGGATGGTAGGGAACGACCCAGGTGAAGTTCTGCTTGTCGAGCGCCATGCCGTCGGCGCCGGGGGCGCCGGCCTTGTAGTCGGGATAGGCATCGATCATCGCCTTGGTGACGAGATGGATCTGCTCTTCGCTGCGATCGGCATAGGTCATGAAGATGGGATAGGCGTAGCCCGCCATCTCGACCGGCTTGTCCTCGCTGAGGCCGCCTGAACCGCAGCTCGCCTTGACCGGCACGAAGTACGGCGCCTTCTTCTGCACGCGCGACCAGCCCGCGGTGTCGGACGCGGGCATCGGCGGGAACACGACGCCGCGCGGCGAGGTGTCCATTTCCTTGGACTGGCCCGAGATCGTCGACGTCAGCGCGATATCGGCCTCGTTGTTCACCATGCCCTTCCACATGGCGTTGTTCGACGAGAACTCGACCGTCTTCACGTCGTTGGCCCCCAGCCCGGCGAACGCCAGCAGCGCGATCGCACCCTGCGTGAGTGCCGGCGAACCGACGACGATGCCCAGCCGCTTGCCCTTCATGTCGGCGGCGCTCTTCACGCCGGTGTCCTTGGCGACCGCCAGGCCGAGCCCGTTGCACGACGTCGCCGTCATCAGCAGGCGCGAGGGCTGCGGTCCCCAGGCCTTCTGGCCGAACTCGAACACGCCCTCCTGCGCGAAGTAGGTGCCGATGCCCATCTGCGAGATGACGGCGCGTCCGGCGCGCACCGGCGCCAGCCGGCCGGTGTCGTTGCCCGATGGCAGCAGGCGCAGGTCGCTGCCGTATTTCTGCTTGAGCTGCTGGCCGATGGCGACCGCGATGTTGAAGCCGGAGGAGCCGGTATCATAGGCCGTCCAGGTCATCTCGGCCGGCAACTTGCCCTGGCCATAAGACGGCAACGCACTCGCAACAACGCAGACAAACGCG
>DATEIF010000876.1:0-21783 GCA_035279205.1 Vineibacter sp. | reverse complement strand
CGCGGTCCCATGGAATACAAACCCCTATGCGCATCGAGATCCTCTGTACCGGCGACGAGATTCTCACCGGCAAGACCATCAACAGCAACTACAGCCACATCGCCCGTCGCCTGGTCGAGGTCGGCCTCGACGTCGCCTGGGGCACGACGGTGGGCGATGACCGCGATGCGCTGTTGAAGGCCTTTCGCGAAGCCGCGACACGCGCCGACGCCGTCATCGTGAACGGCGGACTGGGCCCGACGGTCGATGACCTGTCGCAGGAGATCGCGGCCCAGGCGGCCGGCGTTGCGCTGGTGCTGCACGAGCCGTGGCTCGCGCGCATGGAGGAGTTCTACCGCCGGCGCAACCGCGTGATGCCGCCCAACAACCGCAAGCAGGCGATGCTGCCGGCCAATGCCGAGTTCATCGACAACCCGATCGGCACCGCCTGCGGCTTCGCGGTCACGATCGATGGCGCCCGTTTCTTCTTCACGCCGGGCGTGCCGCGCGAGATGCGCCGCATGATCGACGAGCAGGTGATCCCGCGCCTGCTGGTGCTGGGCGGCGTGCAGGGCGTGACGCGGGTCAAGCGTTTCCACTCGTTCGGCATCGGCGAGTCGCGGGCCGACCAGATGCTGGACGGCATCGAGGCGCTGGCGCCGGACGGCGGCGTGAAGCTGGGCTTCCAGGCCCACTACCCGCAGCTGGAAACCAAGCTCGCCGCGCGCGGCACGGATGCCGCCGACCTCGAGCGCAGGCTGGCGCCGGTCGAAGCCGAGGCACGCCGCCGGCTGGGCAACTTCATCCTCGCCGAGGATGACCAGACGCTCGAAGGCGTGGTGCTGGCGGCGCTGCGGGCGCGCGGCGGCACCTTGGCGATCGCCGAGATGTTCACGTCAGGCACCATCGCCACCCGCGTCGCGCCGGGCGAGGGCGCCGAGACCGTGTTCCGCCGCAGCATCGTGGCCCGCGACCTGGGTCAGCTTTGCGCTGCTGCCGGCCTGGCCAGCGGCATGGATATCGGCGGCGTGTCGCCCGAGGCGGCGACGGCGGTGGCCAGCACCTTGCGCGACAAAAGCGGCGCCAGCCACGCGCTCGCCGTGCTGGTGTCGCTGGACGAGGGCGCCGACCGCATCGAGCTGGGTGGCACGATCTGCATCGGCATCGCCGACGGCGGCGTGCCGGTGTCGCGCCAGGCGCGCATGTTCGGCGGCCGCGACTGGATCCGGCTGGGCGCCACCGAGATGGCGCTCGACTGCCTGCGCCGCCACCTGCTGGGCCTGCCCGTCGACGAGCAGATCGACTTCGAGCGGCGCTGAGTGTTTGGGACCGCGGGCGTCCACGCCCGCATTCGCTTGCAGCGAAGCGGAAAGCGAAAAACAGTCGGCGCTGGCGCGCCGATGCGGGCGTGGACGCCCGCGGTCCGAAAGGTGCGTCTGATGGATGACATGACGCCTCAGTCGATCACGGCGGACGACGAGGGTGCCGTGCTGGCGCTCAACAACGCCCACGCCGTCGAGCTGTCGTGGCTGGAGATCGACCGGCTCACGCGCCTGGTGGGGTGGGCGTTCCATGCCCGGCGCATCGGGCGGCTCGAGGCCTTCCTGATCGCTTTCGACGAGACCTCCGGTTACGACGGCGGGCATTTCCAGTGGTTCCGCGCGCGCTACCCGCGCTTCGTGTATGTCGATCGCGTCGTCGTCGACCCGGCGGCGCGCGGCCGTGGCCATGCGCGGCGGCTCTATCTCGACCTGTTCGACCATGCCCGGCGCGGCGGCCACGACATCGTGACCTGCGAGGTGAACGCCGAGCCGCCCAACCCGGCCTCGGATGCGTTTCATGCGGCGATGGGGTTCGCGCCGGTGGGCAGCGCCAGCCATGACGGCAAGACGGTCCGCTATTTCGTGCACCGCCTGGGCTAGAAGCTGCCGGCATGTCTGTTATTCCGGGCATGGAGCTGCCCCGCGCGGAAATCCGTCGCTAGGTTCTTCCATCCCTGCGCCGGGGAACGAAAGAAACGAGGAACGCCATGACGACCGCGTCATTCGACTACACGCCGCTGCTGGCGCCCAACCAGCCGGTGCCGGCTGCGAAATGGTCGGGCTTCCCCAAGTACAACTTCATCGGTGGCCACAACGATGCCGAGCACGTGCCCGTCGACAAGCTGATCGCGGCTGCCACCAGCGTGCTGAAGCGCGAGGGCGCGTCGCTGGCGACCTATGGGCTGGCCAGCGGGCCGCTGGGCTATCGGCCGCTGCGCGAGTTCCTGACCGCCAAGCTCAAGAGCCATGCCGGCATTACCTGCACGGCCGATGAGATCCTGATCACGTCGGGTTCGCTGCAGGGGCTGGACCTGGTGAACAACATCCTGCTGGCGCGCGGCGACACGATCCTGATCGAGCAGGAAACCTATGGCGGGGCGCTGACGCGGCTGTCGCGGCTGGGCGTCAACATGGTGGGCGTGCCGCTCGACGACGAGGGCCTGCGCGTCGATGCGCTGGAGGCGGCGCTGAAGGATCTCAAGCAGCGTGGCGTGCAGCCCAAGTACCTCTACACCATCCCCACGGTGCAGAACCCGACCGGCGCCATCATGGGGCCGGAGCGGCGGGCCGAGATCTTGAAGCTGGCGCAGGCCTATGGCGTGCCGATCTTCGAGGACGAGTGCTATTCGGACCTGATCTGGAACGGCAAGCGGCCGCAGGCCTTCTACGCAATGGCCAAGGGCCACGGCGTCATCCATGTGGGCTCATTCTCCAAGTCGATCGCGCCGGCCCTGCGCGTGGGCTACATCGTGGCCGGCTGGGACGTGCTCTCGCGCATCCTGGCGCTGAAGCAGGACGCCGGCTCCGGCGCGCTGGAACAGATGGTGCTGGCCGAGTTCTGCGCCGCGCATTTCGCCAGCCACGTGCCGGCGCTCACCCGCGCGCTGCGGGTCAAGCTCGATGCCCTGATGGAGGCGCTGGCCGAGCAGTTCGGCACCGCGGCCGAGTTCGAGGCGCCGCAGGGCGGCATCTTCCTGTGGGTCAAGCTGCCCGACCAGGTCGATACCCTGAAGCTGTCCCAGGCGGCGTTGGCCGCCGGCGTGGCGCTCAATCCGGGGCCGGAATGGTCGACCGACAAAGCCTACGGCAAGAGCCGGCTGCGGCTGTGCTTCGCCAACCCGTCGCCGGAAACGATCCGCCAGGGCGTCGCCGTGCTGGCCGACGTCTGCCGGCGCGAGTTCGGCGTACCGACCCGGATCGCCAACGTGGCGCGCGCCGGGACGCGGTAGGGCAGCCGCCAGGCGGACACCGGTAACGGCAACTATGGTCAGTGGGATGCGTTCAGCTGTACAATTCGGGGACTGAAAGTCCGCTTGATCCGAGTATGTCTGAGGAAGGTATTGGTTTTGGCCGTTGGTGCTTGCTCCCGCGCACCAGAACCCTGGTCGCCGGCGGCGAGCGCATTGTGCTGGGCGGCCGGGCGGCGGACATTCTGCTGGCCCTGATCGAGGCCGATGGCGCCGTCGTCGACAAGGACACCCTGATCACCCGGGCCTGGGGCGGCCGCAAGGTCGAGGACGGCAACCTGCCGGTCCAGATCTCGGCCCTGCGCAAGGCTTTCGGCCCCGAGGGACCGGAAATCGTCGTGACCGTGCCGGGCCGGGGCTATCGCTTCGGCGGTGTGCAATCGCCACAGCGGCCCGCCGCGCCGATCCAGCTGGCCTCCGTGCGGCCGGCCGGGGCCGAGCCGGCGACGCGCGGTCCGTCGCTGGCGGTGCTGCCGTTCCGGACCCTGGGGGATGCCGCCGACGAGGCCCATATCGCCGACGGCATCGTCGAGGACCTGATCACGGCGCTGTCGCGGATCCGCTGGTTCTACGTGCTGGCGCGCAACTCGGCCTTCAGTTTCAAGGGCCGCGACGTGCCGGCGGCCGAGATCGGCCGTGAGCTGGGCGTGCGCTATGTGGTCACCGGCACGGCGCGCTGCGCCGGCGGGCGCATGCGGGTCAATGTCGACCTGATCGACACCGCCGACGGCGTGCCGGTCTGGAGCGACCGCTTCGACCACCCGGTGGACGAGGTCTTCGCCCTGCAGGACCGGATCGTGGGCAGCATCGTGGCGGCCCTGGAGCCTGGCCTGCGGCGGGCCGAGATCGACCGGCTGCGGCGGCGGCCGACCGAGCTGCCGCGGGCTTACGAGGCCTATCTGCGTGCGCTCGCCTGCATGCACCCGATGACCCGGGAAAACTGCGACACGGCGCTCGGCTTCCTCGATCAGGCGCTGGCGATCGATCCGACATTCGCGCTGGCGCTGTCGGCCGCCGCCTCCTGCCGCATGTGGCGGGTGTCGCAGGCCTTTCCCAGCGACACGGCGGCCGAGGCGGATGCCGCCATCCGGCTGGCCGAAGCGGCGCTGGCGCAGGCGCGCGACGATCCGCAGGTGCTGGCCGAGGTCGGCATCGTCTTCGTGTACCTCATGCACCGGCTGGAGGTGGCGCTGCTGCTGGTGAAGCGCGCCGTGGATCTGCACCCCAACTCGGCGACGACCCGCAGCGCCGCCGGCTGGGCGCATATCTATGCCGACGATCCCGAGACGGCGATCCCGCATCTGCAGGAGGCGCTGCGGCTGGACCCGCTCGATCCCAGCGCCGGCGAGCCGGTGACAGGCATGTCCTACGCCCATCTCGTCGCGGGCCGCGCCGAGACCGCCGTGCGCTGGGGCGAACGTGCCATCGCCGGCAGTCCGGAACGGCTGTCGGCCCATCGTGCCTATGTGGCCGCCCTCGGCGCCGCCGGCCTGCCGGCCGGGGCGGCCGTGGCGCATCTCATGGCGCTCGATCCCACCTTCAACCTCACCGACTACGGCCATCTGCACAGCCGGCGGGCCACCAGCCGCCACTTGGCGGCCGTCATCGACGGCTTGCGCCGCGCCGGCATCCCCGAGCGGCCCAACCCCACGGCGCGACCGGCGCTGCGTGTGGTGCGCAGCGGCTGAAGCGCCACGCGCATGCCATCGCCGGACTGACTTTTAAGAACTTTTAAGAGCCGCCGACGGCCACGAAAGAATACAAGGTCTGCGTGGCTTGGGGACTGAATCGGCCCGGTGGCTACGCCGCCTAAACTTTAATCAAGCGGCGAGACACCGGGCGCCTTCGGCAGCACGACCAACCGCTTTCTCAGATGAAACCAGCCTGCTTGCGGTTATCGCGTCCGGCATCGTCGGTCAGCCGCGCGATCAGGCGCGCCGCCACGGCCGAAGCCTGGCTCTTCCGCACGACGGCCGCGGTGTAGACCGTCGTCAGGCCGTAGCCTTTCGGCAGTGATGCCGCCACGGCGACCCCCGGCACGGCAATGATTTCGGTGGCTTGCGTGCAGCCGATCGGATGGCCGCTGTCGGCGGCGGCAAGCGCCTGCATCGCGGCAGCGCCATTCGGGAACGGCCTCAAACGCGTCGCGACGTCGTCCCATATGGCGAGATCGCGCAGCACCTTGGCGAAATGGATACCGGCCGTGGCCTGGTCGGGGTCGGGAAAGTAGATCGCGTCGGCGGCCAGCAGCGCGGCGCGCAAGGTGGCGGCATCGGCGATCCGCGGCATGGGATCGCCTTGCCGCACCGCGATGGCTGTTTCAACGGCCCCGATATCTGCCGCCGAGCCGCTGACAAGCAAGCCGGCGCGATCCAGCTCGGCGATCAGGGACTGCGTCAGGATCAGGACGTCCGCAGCCTCGCCGTCGAGCAGCTTGGCCCGCATTGCGCCCACGGCGCCGAACGCCCCGTCGATCCGGTAGCCGCTCTCGGCTTCGAATGAGGCTCTCAGGTCCTCGACCAGTCCGCGGGCGGCGCCACCGCTCAGCAACTTAAGCGTCTTCATCGGTGTTGCGTTCCATCGTTGTCACGAGACGCTCGCGCGTGATCGGCAGATCGCGCACCCGCACACCCAATGCATCGAAGACGGCGTTGCCGATGGCGGCGGCCGTCGGGCCATGTGCCGCCTCGCCGGCACCGAGCGGCTTCTCGTCGGGACGGGCGATGATCTCGACCTGGACCTGGGGCACTTCCGAGAAGCGCAGGATCGGGTAGCTTTCCCAGCTGTTGCTGGTCAGCGCCGTGCGGTCGAAGCGCACCGCCTCTCTCAGCGTCCAGCTCGTCGCCTGGATGGCGCCGCCCTCGATCTGGTTGACGACACCGTCCGGATTGATCGCTTCGCCGACATCGACGGCGATGACCAGTCGCCGCACCCCGACCTCCGCGTCGACATCGACCTCGGCGACCACGGCGCAATAGGCGCCGCTGTTCTTGTACTGGGCACAGCCGATGCCGTGGCCACGCCCCTCATGCTTCCGCCACGCCGTCCAGTTGGCGCGCGCTGCCGCTGCCTCGAGGACGGCACGCATCCTCGGATTCGTCAGATGGCGCAAACGCAGAGCGACCGGATCTTCGCCGCGCGCGGCCGCCAGCTCGTCGAGGAATGACTCGATGGCAAACACGTTGGCGAACGCGCCCAGCGAGCGCAGCGACGATGTCCGCAGCGGCATCGTGAGCAGTCGATGGTTCGTGATGTCCCAGGACGGGAAGTCGTAGATCGGCACCGCGTTGCGGTGGGCGCCGCCGCCCGTGGCCAGCGGCGGATTGACCGCGATGTAGCGGGCGAACGGCTTGGCCAGCTCGGTTGCCGCGAGCAGGGTCGGGGTGCCCGATCGCCCGGGCCGCGAGACATGGCCATTGCTCCAGATATCGTGGCGCCAGCCGACGATCTGGTCGTCGGCATCGAGGTCGGCCTCGATGTCCACCGCCATGGCGGCGCCGACGGGCGCGCGCGTCAGCTCGTCCTCGCGGGACCATTGCAGGCGCACTGGCCGGCCGCCGGCGCCGCGTGCCAGTAGCGCGGCGTCCAGCGCCACGTCGTCGGCGCCGTTGTGGCCGTAGCAGCCGGCGCCCTCGACGTGCTCGACGATGATGTCGTTGGCGGATTCGGCGAAAACGAGGCGCAGCTCGGCCTGCAGATTGTAGATGCCCTGGCTATGCGTCCAGACGTGCAATGTGCCGTCGGTCCACTGCGCGATCGCGCAGGAAGGGGCGATCGAGGCGTGGGCGATGTATGGGCGCGTGTAGGCGCGCCGCATCGTTCGGGCGATCGGCCTGGCGTCGGCCGACCGCCGCGTATCGGCACGTTCGGTGTCGACAGGCTGTGCCTTGAGCCAGGACCGCAGATCCGTTTCGTCCGGCAGGCTCTCGCCGCCCGACCATGTCGCGTCTTCCTGCAGGCGCGACAGGCCGACGCCGGCGCTCTCCTCCGATTCGGCCAGCACACCCGTGAAGCTGCCGTCACGCACGACGGCGACAACGCCTGCAATGGCCCGGACCCGGGTCTCATCCAGGCGCGCCAGCGTGGCGTAAGGCCGTGGCGGCCGCAGCACGCGGCCGTGCAGCATTGCGGCAAGCTTCATATCGTGGACGTACCGCGGACGGCCGAAGACCTTGTCTGGGATGTCGAGGCGGACGGCACTGTGGCCGGCCAGCCGTCGCGCGGTGGACGGCTTGGGAAGTGCAAGCCCCGACGCATCTGTATCGAGGGAGACCTCGCCGGCCAGTTCCCAGTAGCTGGTGCGGGCGTTGCCGGGGCCGGCGATCGTGCCGTCCTGCACGTCAAGCGTTTCCGCCGGAACGCCGAGGCGCTGCGCCGCGGCCGCGAGGAACAGCGACCGCACCTCGGCGCAGGCCTGGCGCACGGCCAGCCCGCAGTCCTGTACCGACAGGCTGCCGGACGTGACGCCCTCGTTGGGGCTGTCCGTCGTGGTGGCCGCCCGCACGCGGATGCGCCCGAGGTCGACGTCCAACTCGTCGCCGGCGATCTGCGCCAGCGTGGTCGTGATGCCCTGTCCGATCTCCACCTTGCCCGGTGACAGCTGCACGGTTCCGTCACCAGAGAATCGCAGCCAGCGACCAAGCCGCGGATTGTTGCGCAGGCTGGTGGACAACGATGCGACGCTCATGCCGCGCCCCCTGATGACGCTGCCCGCAGGACGGCTCTCACCATGCGGTTGTGGGCGCCGCAGCGACAGAGATTGCGGTCGAGCGCGGCGCATACCTCCGTCTCGGTGGGAGTCGGATTGGCGGCCAGCAGGGCTGCGGCGCTGATGATGATGCCGGACACGCAATAGCCGCACTGCAGCGCCTGCTCGGCGATGAAGGCGGTCTGTAGGGGATGTGGCGCCTCGGCCGTGCCCAGGCCTTCGATCGTGATCACGTCCTTGTCGGCGACCGCCCACAGCGGCGTGTCGCAGGCCGCAACCGCGCGGTTGTCGATCAGCACGAAACAGGCACCGCACTGGCCCGTGCCGCAGCCGAACCGGGTGCCGGTCAAGCCGAGCGTGTCGCGCAGGACCGCCAGCAGCGACGTCGCCGGCGCAGCGTCGATGCGCTGCTCGACTCCGTTGACGCAAAACCGGACGGGCTGCGATGTGGCCATCGTCACTGCACCTTGGCGCCGGACAGCTCGACCACCTTGGCCCACTTCTCGATGTCGGCCTGCAGGAACGCGCCGAACGCCGCCGGGGTCATGGTCATCGGCTCGGCGCCCTGCTTCACCCAGGCTTCCTTGATGTCGGGCCGGGTGATGATCTTGCCGATCTCGGCGTTGAGCTGATCGACGATCGCCTGCGGCGTGCCTGCCGGCGCCATGATCCCGAGCCAGATCGTGGCCTCGTAACCAGGCAAACCAGCTTCGGTCGCCGTCGGAACGTTGGGCAGGACGGGCGAACGTTTCGGGCCAGTGGTGGCGAGCGCCCGGACCTGGCCCGCTTCGATGTGTCCCACCATGGCTGTGACCGCATCGATCATCATCTGGATGTGTCCACCAATGACGTTGCTGCGCGCTTCACCGCTGCCCCGGTGCGGGATGTGCAGGATGTCGGTGCCGCTCATGGCTTTGAAGAGCTCGCCGGCCATGTGATAGGGCGTGCCAGGCCCCGACGAGGCGTAGCTCAGCTTGCCTGGGTTGGCCTTGGCCTGCGCGATGAACGCCTGCAGGGTCGAGGCCTGCACCGAGGGATGCACCACCAGAACGAGATCGGACGAATTGACCGGTGCCACCGGCACGAAATCCTTCATCAGCCGGTACGGCCGGTTGCTGATCAGCGTCTCGTTGGTCGTGTGGGTGTTGGACATCATCAGCAGCGTGTAGCCATCGGCCGGCGACTTGGCGACCACGTCGGTGCCGATTACGGCACCGGCGCCGGGCCGGTTCTCGATGACAAAGGGTTGCTTCAGGGCATCCGACAGGTGCTGACCGAGCGCACGGGCGTAGACATCGGCCGGCCCGCCCGGTCCGAACGGCACCACGATCTTCACCGTGCGGGTCGGATATTGCTGCGCCGTGGCCGGCGTCAGTGGCGCGGCAAGGATTGCACCCGCCAGCAGGCCGACTTTCGCTATCCAGCGCATGGCCCCCCTCCCTGAATGGGGTCCGCGTTCTGACGTGCCGCGTTGGTAGTCGTGCGGACTTCTAGCGGATGTCATGCCATGGCGTTGCCGATGACGCTACTGCCGCCTGTTCAGGGATGATGCACCGCGAGTCTCGCAATCCTTTCGGACGGCAGAAGCGGCCACGGCCCACCTGCTGGTGGTGGGCGGGACTGACGGGAGGAGTATCGGGCAGGTGACGACGATTTTCGGCGCCTATTCCCTCGCTTTGGAATTTTTAAGAACTCTTAAGTGCCGATCATGCCGCCCCGCCGGCATAAAGCCGCCGTCAAACGTCGACTGGCCTGATCAGGTCATCCCGATTTGGAAATCGGCTACGGCATCAGCAGCAGCTAAGGATGTCCGCAAGCAAATTTGCGCCAATGAGCAGTTATCCAGGAGGATCGGATCAATGATGACGCTGGGCGAGTTCAAGGCACGCACGTCCGCGGGAAGCAAGCCGAAGAGGAGCAACTTGCTCATTCAGAAGATCGACGCCCTGCTGGCCCTCTACGAGGCCATGGACGCCACCATCGGTGTGGTGGAGCGGCGGGATCTCACACGCAAAATCCTCGATGTCGCAGAGCGTTTCCTGCAGCAGGACCGGGTCATCTCGAGCAGAAAGAAGGCGGGGGTCCGGGCTCTCCAGGCGATCGCCACGAACGACTGGGTCCTGCTTAGCCACGAGGTCTCCGCGAGTGCCCTGCATCAGAAGATCCTGGCGGAGAAACAGCAGAAGGCTCAGCTCAAGCAGCAGAAGGCGGAGCTCAAAGCACAGCAGGCGCAGCAGGCTGCCCTGCTGGCCCAGCAGCAGGCCGCCCAGCAGGCGCGGCAGAATTGGGCGGCGGCCATGGCGAAGGTCAACGCCCTGCTCGGCCCCGAGGGTTACAGGGACATTCGCGCGAAGATGCTGGACCCGGTTGTGTGGCCCGAGTTCTTCGATCGGCGGCACCGCTACGCCGGCGACTTGGCAGGACCCAAGCAGATTTGGGAGGAGGAACCCAACACCGTCCGCCCGTTCGAAGTCTGGCTGGAGAAGAACTTCATGCCGCAAGAGGAGGACTTTTCCCCCTGGACTGTCCGATACCTGTCGGCGGATGAGCGGGAGGAGTACCAGATCGAGATCGTCGGCGGCGTCTTTCGATGGGTGGAGACGCAGGAACTGGTGCACACCGGCAACATGTACACGTTCTTTTCGGGCGATGGACATGCGATCTGGGCGTGCTCTGCGGATCGGCGCTTCTACACTGGCAACCACAAACTCGGCACTTTCCACCACTCATCGTTCCTCGGGGGCCTGCCGGTGATCGGCGCCGGCGAATGGAGCATCAACCATGGACGACTGGTGATGATTTCCGCCAAGACGGGCCACTATAGGACCCGCTTCGAGGAACTGTTCCAGACCATGTTGCGGCTCTCGGCAAACGGCGTCGACCTCAACTCGGTGGCGGTGTACTGGCCCTCGCCTAAGGACACAGACAAGTTCTATCGGGCCATGGATTTCATGCGCGCCCGGCCCGCGGAGCGTTTTGCCCCGCTGCTCGATCAGGCCGGCAAGGATTTGGTTCAGATACCGGCCCCACCCGTGCCGGCGAAGCTGGCCGTGAACTGAGGTCCGGCGGGCTCAGGCGACGGACTGCCGGACAAGATGGCATCGGCTCTCAATCCGATGAGCCCGCTGCCGGCTCCTTCGCTTTCTCCTTCTCCGCCTCCGGCACTGCCCCGGGATTGAAACCGCCCGCCTGGCCGCCGGCCATCTGCTGCATGGTCACGGCAAGCGCTGCCTGGGCCTTCTCGTTGCCCTTCACCGTGGCGCGGATCGATTCAGCGCGGCCGGTCATCAGCTCCACCCGGTGCTGGGCCAGGTATTCGGCCGAGGCCTTCTGGTTGCGGGTGTAGCCGTTCAACTCCGGGATCACGTAGCGCGCGAACAGCTCCCAGGACCGCAGCGTCGCCTCGTAGTTCGCCCAGTCGTGGGCGAAGCCCAGCACGACGCCGAAGCCGCCGGTGATCTCCTGCAGGTCGCGGATAACCTTCACCAGCTCATCCGGTGTGCCGATCACCGACGAGCCGGTGCCGCTGCCAGCGGAACCGGTCACCTGCTCCATCAGCTTCCAGCGGTCCTCCACGGCCGTGGCGCCAAGCTGGCCCAGCACCCGCACGCGGTACTCGTTGTGCCACCACCACAGGCCGTCGACGGCCTCTTGCTGGGCCTGCTTCTTCGACTCCGCCAGATGCCAGGACAGCAGGACGCGCCAGTGGCGGCGGTCGACGGTCTTGCCGTGCTTCCTGGCGGCTTCCTCGGCGAAGCCCCACTGCACCGGCAGCGCCTGCAGGCCTTCGGACGAGGTCGAGGCGATCGACAGCACGCCCATGCCGTACTTGCCGGCCAGCTGCATGCCCGACGGGCTGATGGAGGAGGCGGCCGCCATCGGGATCTCCTCCTGCAGCGGCAGCAGCTGCAGCTGGGCGTCGTTGAGCTGGAACCACTCGCTCTTGGCGGTGAACCGCTCGCCCTGCAGCAGGCGGATGATGACCCCCAGTGCCTCGTCCTGGCGGTCGCGCAGCAGCATCTGGTCGATGCCGAAGGTGCGGGCATCCGAGGGCAGGGCGCCCGGCCCGGTGCCGAACAGCACGCGGCCGCCGGTCATGTGGTCGAGCTGCACGATGCGCTGCGCCACGTTGAACGGGTGGTGGTAAGGCAGCGACACCACACCGGTGCCGAGCTTGATCCGCTTGGTGCGCTCGCCGGCAACGGCCAGGAACATCTCGGGCGAGGCGATCATCTCCCAGCCCGAGGAGTGATGCTCGCCGCACCAGAATTCGTCGAAGCCCAGCCGGTCGAGGTGCGCCGCGAAATTGAGGTCGCGCTGGAACTGCAGGGTCGGATGCTCGCCGACCGGATGATGGGGCGCCAGGAAGGTGCCGAACTTGAGGCGTTTCACGGGCTTCTCCTGAAGGGCTGGCTCGTTGGTCGGCCGCCAGCCTAGCGCGGCGGGACGCCGCAGCCTAGGCGCCGGCGCGCAGGCCGGGTCGCGAAAAAAGTTGGCGCCAGATGCCACAAGTCCGAGGGCCGGATCGTCGTAGGGGTGTCGAAGCATTCAAACACCGGAGCAAATCATGAGCGAGACAAGTGCCGTCAAGTACGAGCAGGTGATGGGCGATGTGCTGCAGGCCATGGCCGGCGTGCACAAGGTCATGGATACGCACGGCTTCGACCGCACCCTCCAGCATCTAGTCCAGCTGCGCGCCTCGCAGATCAACGGTTGCGCGTTCTGCATCAAGATGCACACCAGGGAGGCACGCCAGGACGGCGAGACCAGCGATCGCCTCGACCGCGTGATCGTCTGGCGGCATGTTCACGACTTCACCGAGCGCGAGAAAGCGGCCCTGGCCTGGACCGAGGCGCTGACGGTGATCGACGGCAAGGCCGACCTGGCGCCGATCCGCGCCCGGCTGCGCCAGCACTTTTCAGAGGAGGAAATTGGCGTGCTGACCGCGATCGTGGCCATGATCAATCTGTGGAACCGGATCCAGGTGTCGAGACACTGAGATGTCGGGCAGCAGCGATATAGCGCTCTTCGAGGAGGCCAGGCCCATGCTGTTGGGCCTGGCCTATCGCATGCTGGGCGCGCGCGCCGACGCCGAGGACGTGGTCCAGGATACGTTCCTCAAATGGCAGCAGGCCGACAGAGGCGGGATCGAGAACGCCGCGGCGTGGCTCACGACCGCGTGCACGCGCCGCTGCATCGACCTGCTGCGGTCCGCCCACAAGAGCCGGGTGGATTATGTCGGCGCCTGGCTGCCGGAACCGATCCACACCGTGGGCAATGACATGACCGAGGAGAACCTCGCCCTGTCGTCGTCGCTGACGACCGCGTTCCTGCTACTGCTGGAACGGCTGACACCGCGCGAACGGGCAGCCTACCTGCTCTACGAGATTTTCGAGGTGTCCTACGCCGATATTGCCCGCACACTAGGCGTGCAAGAGAGCACCTGCCGCAAGCTGGTGAACCGCGCGCGCGGTCATGTCGATCGCGCCAAGGTACGCCACGTCACGCCGGCCGACCGCCAGAGGGAACTGCTGGCTGCCTTCGAGGCAGCGTTGGCCGGCGGCGACACGCGCGAACTGTCGGCGCTGCTGTCGGACGATATCGAGCTCACTGCCGATGGCGGCGGGAAGGTGATCACCATCCGCCGAATCCTGCACGGCAAGGACGAAGTGCTGACCTTCATCACCGAGGCGCTGCGCGGCTACTGGCAGCCTTATGAATGGGTGGTGGCCGACATCAACGGTGGCCGCGGCGTCATCCTGCGCCAGGGCGATCAGATCGCCGCCGCGGTGTCGTTCGCCTACGACGACACCGGGCGTGCCACCAACATCTACATCATGCGCAATCCCGACAAGCTTGCCGGCCTGAGCGGGGTTGCGATTTCATGACGGTAGCGTGGCGCCGGGATTACGAGTGCTTGCTGTTGACGGCGGCCAGCCCCATGCGGTCGACAGTGGCGATGCCGATCGCCGACAGGATAAACAGGCCGTGGATGATCGCCTGCCACATGACGCCGGATTCCGTGTAGTTCGTGTTGGTCGAGCCCAGGTTGCCGGCTTCGATGAACGTGCGCAGCAGGTGAATTGACGAGATGCCGATGATCGCCATCGCCAGCTTGATCTTCAGCACGCTGGCGTTGACGTGGCTCAACCACTCCGGTTGGTCGGGATGGTTCTGTAGCTCCAGCCGCGACACGAACGTTTCATAGCCGCCCACGATCACCATGATCAGCAGGTTGGAGATCATCACCACGTCGATCAGGCCCAGCACGACCAGCATGATCTGCTGCTCGTTGAACGTGAAGGTGTGGGTGACCAGGTGCCAAAGCTCCTTGAGGAACAGGGCGACGTAGACGCACTGGGCGATGATCAGGCCCAGGTAGAGCGGCAATTGCAGCCAGCGTGACGCAAAGATGAGCGCAGGCAACGGCCGCAATCGCGTCGGGACCGTGGGAGCTGTTCGAGCCTCGGGAGCCGCAGTCATTACGTGTCACCTCGTCGTTTCGGAATGAAGCACCCGGATACGACCAGGCGTGGGTGCTGATCTAGGGTCCGTTCGGTGTCGGTCAAGGCGGTTTTTGCAAGTTCGTGCGGTAGAAGAGAAAACGCATCGCGTTGTCTGTTCAGAACCCACTTTTTGTCGTAAAATGAGCGTTCGCACCGGGCGGTGGGGACCAGCGGGGCGATGATGGGGGAATGGAGATCCCGCAAGGGGATATGGGCGACCATGCTCGCTGCAGCCGTTGGGCTGCTGGCGGCGGTGGTCGTCGTGCCCGCCTTTGCCGAACCACATGACGATGCCGTCGCGGCCTACCATCGCCGCGACTACGCCAGCGTGTTGCGACTGCTGCGGCCCATGGCGGCCGAGGGCGACGCGCGGGCGCAATTTGGCCTGGGCTTCCTGTATGCGCACGGCCAGGGCGTGAAGCAGGACGATGTGCAGGCCGTACGCTGGTTTCGCCGGGCCGCCGATCAGGGCCTGGCCGATGCGCAGGCCGATCTCGGCTTCATGTATGCCAACGGGCGCGGCGTGACCAAGAAGAGCGAGGCCGAGGCGATTCGCTGGTATCGCAAGGCCGCCGACCAGAATCACGCCGGTGCCCAGAACAGCCTCGGCTTCGTCTATGCCAACGGCCTGGGCGTACGCCGCAACGACGCCACCGCTGTCGGCTGGTACCGCAAGGCAGCCGAGCAGGGCCATGCCGACGCGCAGGTCAATCTCGGCTTCATGTATGACAATGGCTGGGGCATACGGCGCAGCTACACCGAGGCGTTCGCGTTCTATCGCCGCGCGGCGGCCCAGGGGCACGTGATCGCGCAGTACAATGTCGGCAGCCTCTATCTCGCCGGTCTCGGCGTGCGCCGTGACGAGGTCGAGGCGGCGAAGTGGTATCTCGAGGCCGCCTTCCAGGACTACGCTCCGGCACAGTTCAATCTCGGATACATGTATGCGCACGGCCGCGGCGTGCCGCAGGACGATGTCAGCGCGCTCGAATGGTATCGCGAGGCGGCCAACCGGGGTGATGTCCGCGCGCAGGTCAACCTGGCGGCGATGATTGCCGACGGCCAGGGCATCCAGCCCGACCCTGCCGAGGCCGCGGTGTGGTATCGGCGGGCAGCCGAGCAAGGTTACGCTGAAGCGCAATACAGGCTGGCCCTGATGTTCGACGAAGGTCGCGGCGTGCCGCCCGACGATGCGGAGGCCGCGCGGTGGTATCGTCTGGCGGCGCTACAGGGACATGCCGACGCGCAATGTAGCCTCGGCAGCCTGTATGCCATGGGTCATGGCGTCACTCAGGACGATATCGAGGCCACGCTGTGGTATCGCCTCGCGGCCGATCAAGGCCATGTCGGTGCTCAGTCCAGCCTGGGCTTCATGTATGAGGCCGGCCGCGGCGTCATCCAGGATACGGCCGAAGCACGCCGGTGGTACGACCTTGCGGCCGCCGGTGCACCGCCTGCCGCAACGGATCCCCGTGACGATGCCGGCATGACCGACGAGCGTGTCGGCGCCACGGTGCCCGAGGATCAGGTCGCCCAGGTGCCGAGGCCCATCGGTGGACGCAGCCGCCGCTGATTTCCTGGGAGCGAGCGCCTCTGGCCCGCATCTTCTGCGATGGCTTTGCTTTCGCCTGTGCGGCTGGCGCCGAACACGCGCGGGCGAGACGCCCGCGCTCCTGGCGTGCGCGACGCAGCACGCGCACGCTGGCGGCCTGTTGCCGAGTGGCGATCTCGCGATGCAGGGCCGGCGTCCGGGTGCGGCGGCAGAAGCAGCCTCCGGTAGTGGGGTGTCGTCTTGCATTGCTCATGGAACGCGCATGCACTCCTGGCATTACGTGATGCTTACGCCCCGCCTTTCCGCTGCGGTGAAAGGAAAAGAGCCGCTATGGTATGTGGCGACGAGCGATCCTGACGTGGAGATGATGCCGGCCATGGAGCACCTGGATCAGCCCGACGTTCCCGAGAAGGATGTCCCACTGCGCTATGACATCCGGCTTCTCGGTCGCATCCTGGGCGACACCGTGCGCGCCCAGGAAGGTGAGCCCGTCTTCGATCTGGTCGAACGCATCCGCCGCACGGCGGTGCGTTTTCATCGTGATGCCGATGAGGCGGCGCGACAGGAACTGCAGGCGATCATGAGCAGCCTGCCGGCAGATCGGGCCAGCCGCATCATCCGCGCCTTCGGCTACTTCTCGCATCTCGCCAACATCGCCGAGGACCAGCACCACATCCGCCGCACGCGCGCTTACGCCATGGCGAGCGCCGCGCCGCGGCAAGGCACGATGGCATATGCACTGGAGCACGCGAAAGCCCAGGGTGTGTCACGCCTACAGCTGCAGGCCTTTTTCTCACGCGCCTTGTGCAGTGCCGTGCTGACGGCGCACCCGACCGAAGTGCGCCGCAAAAGCTCGATCGATCGCGAGATGGAGATCGCCCGGTTGCTGGATGAACGCGACCGGATCGAGTTCACGCCGGAGGAACTGGCCGCCAACCGCAAGGCGTTGCGCCGCGCCGTGCTCACGCTGTGGCAGACCAGCATCCTGCGCCGCACGCGCCTGCGCGTTATCGACGAGGTCGCCAACGGCCTCGCGTATTACGACTATACGTTCCTGCGCGAACTGCCGCATTTTTATGCCGATCTGGAAGACCAGCTCGGGTCTGTCGATCCGGCGTGGCAGGATCTCGACGTGCCGCCGTTCCTGCGCGTCGGGAGCTGGATCGGCGGCGATCGCGATGGCAATCCCTATGTCACCGCCGACGTGCTGCGCCAGGCGCTCAGCATGCAGAGCGAGCGGGCATTGCGGTTCTATCTCGACGAATTGCATCAGCTGGGTGCTGAGCTGTCGCTCGACGATCGCATCGTGGGCGTATCGGCGCCAGTCGATGCGCTCGCGGCGCAATCGCCCGACCGTGCGCCGGAGCGGCAGGATGAGCCCTATCGGCGCGCCATTGCCGGCATCTATGCCCGGTTGGCGGCAACGGCATGGGATCTCGACCGGCTCGAGGCGCCGCACCCCGCTGTCGGTCCCGCGCCCGCTTACGCCACGGCAGCCGATCTCGGGGCTGACCTCGACGCCATCCACGACTCGCTGATGACCCATGGATCGGCGCCCCTGGCGCGCGGCCGCCTGCGCGCCCTGCGCCGCGCTGTCGACGTGTTCGGCTTCCATCTGGCGTCCCTCGATCTGCGCCAGAATGCTGATGTGCACGAACGCACGATTGCCGAGCTGCTCGAGACGGCGGGTTCCGGCGCCGGCTACGGAACGCTCGCCGAGGATGCGCGCGTGCGCCTCCTGGCCAGTGAACTGCGCAACAGCCGGCCGCTGGCATCGCTGCACCTCACCTACTCGGACGAGACGGCAGCCGAGCTTGCCATGCTGCGCGTGGCGGCGGACGGACATCGTCGCTACGGCGCGGCGGCAGTGCCTCACTACGTGATCTCCAAGGCCGATGGCGTCTCCGACGTCCTTGAAGTCGCAGTGCTGCTCAAGGAAGTCGGCCTGCTGCGCCCGCGCGAGAGCCAGCTGGATGTCGACATCGTGCCGCTGTTCGAGACCATCGCCGACCTGCAGCGCTGCGGGCCGGTCATGGAGGCACTGTTCAGTCTGCCCGAGTACCGCCGCCTGCTGGCATCGCGTGGCGATGTCCAGGAGGTGATGCTGGGCTATTCCGACAGCAACAAGGACGGCGGCTACCTGACCTCGACGTGGGCCCTGTACAAGGCCGAGGTGGCGCTGATTGACACTTTCGCGCGCCATAAGATCGGCCTGCGTCTGTTCCATGGCCGCGGCGGGTCGGTCGGCCGCGGCGGCGGGCCGAGCTACCAGGCGATTCTCGCTCAGCCGCCGGGGGCGCTGCAGGGCGCCATCCGCATCACCGAGCAGGGCGAGGTGATTGCCGGCAAGTATTCAAACGCCGACGTCGGTCGCCGCAACCTCGAGACCCTGGCGGCAGCCACCCTGGAGGCGACGCTGCTGGCAGTCGACCAGCCGGCGCCGCCGGCCGCCTACCTCGACGTCATGGAGGCGCTGTCGGCGCACGCCTATCGCGCCTACCGGGCCCTCGTCTACGAGACCGAGGGCTTTGAACGCTACTTCCGCGAGTCGACCGTGCTGGGCGAGATCGCCAACCTCAACATCGGCAGCCGCCCAGCATCGCGCTCCAAGCTGGGACGCATCGAAGACCTGCGGGCGATACCCTGGGTCTTCAGCTGGGCGCAGTGCCGTTTGATGCTGCCGGGCTGGTACGGCTTTGGCAGTGCAGTCAAGGCGTGGACTGCCGATGCGGGGAACGACATGGCGACGCTGCAGGCCATGTACCGCGACTGGCCGTTCTTCCGCACTACGCTGTCGAACATGGACATGGTGCTGGCCAAGAGCGACATTGCGATCGCGTCGCGCTACGCCGAGCTGGTATCGGACCCGACGCTGCGCGCGCCGATCTTCGAGCGCCTGCGCGCCGAGTGGCAGGCGTCGATCGATGCCGTGCTGGCCGTCACGGGGCAGCAGACCCTGCTGGAAAGCAACCCGCTGCTGGCACGGTCGATCCGCAACCGCTTCCCCTATATCGACCCGCTCAATCACGTCCAGATCGAGCTGCTCAAGCGTCACCGTGCCGGCGACAGCGACGACAACGTGGTCCAGGGCATCCATCTTAGCATCAACGGCATTGCCGCCGGGCTGCGCAACAGCGGCTGAGGGTGCCGGGAGCGCGCCACTGGAGTGGCGCGCTCATAGGCGCTAACATACGCTGAACCTCACCCTGAGGAGCGGCCCGTAGGGCCGCGTCTCGAAGGGTGGCAGCAACGCAGGCGCTGCGAATACGCGTTTTCCAAGACTCCGCCTGTAGCCCATCCTTCGAGACGGCCGCTGCGCGGCCTCCTCAGGATGAGGTTGGTGGCGGGAACAGCGCCAAAGTTAGCCCCTATGAGTGGCGCGCTCCCGGCAAAGACCGTTAGTATGGCGCGGATCAACCGATGGAGCGGGTGGCGATGCACGGCTTTGTACGCAGTCTGGGCGCGGTCGCCGTGCTGCTGGCCCTGGGGGCTTGTACCGTGAACTACGGCCGGCAATCGGCGCTGGTGACGAACGCCGGCGAGGCATTGTCGGCCAATGCCGGTGATACGGTGATGGATACGCGCATCCTGCGCGGCGGTTTCAGCGCGCTGGCGCTGGTCGACCATGGCGGCAGCGAGTATGGCCGCGTGCTGGTGCGGTTCATGGGCGCCCAGGGCGGCAAGGCCGTCCTGGTTCGCAATGACCTGGTGATGAATAGCGACGGGTCGCCGCTGTGGGTGCCGGTCGGCGTGTCCTCGCCGGCGTCCGACTACGCCGCGGCGGCCCAGCCCATCACGCTGCTGCTGGGGCCGGGCGAGTACCTGCCGCTGGAGGGGCGACGCCTCGTGATCCGCCGGGTCAGCCGCGATACGCTGGAGTACGCGGTGGAGGCCATCCAACCTGACCCGCGATAGCCGCTACGCGGCCACCTTTTTCAGGTGGGGTTAGTCCGTGTAGCCCCGCATATCAACGAGTAGGCTATAATGGCCCATCTTCGCTCACATGCGGGAGTGTTCCATGTCGGCTAACGTCGGAAAGTATGAAGACCTGCTGATCAACAACAAGGCGCTGGCTCACCTCGCGACGCGCATGGCCGACGGTACGCCCCAGGTGAGTCCTGTGTGGTTCGACTGGCAGGGCGGCAAGGTGCGGGTGAACAGCGTGCGTGGCCGCGTCAAGGACAAGAACATGCAGGAAGGCCATCCGGTGGCGCTATCGATCGTCGATCCTGCCAACCCGTATCGCTATGTGCAGATCCGCGGCACGGTCACGCGCAGGACCGAAGCCGGCGCGCAGGACCACATCGATGCGCTGTCGCAGAAATACACCGGCGATACCTACAAGTTCGGCCGTCCGGGTGAAGTGCGCGTGACCTACGAGATCACGCCGACGTCGGTATCCGGCATGGGCTGACAACGCCCGTTTACGAGCGTCTTCTGGAATGACTGGCGTGGTGGCCTGCTTTTGGCGGCCGCCCGCGGCACCACCACTGTGCAAGGAGAAGACTGGACATGATCCGCAACCTGACGCCCGCCGCCACCAATTGGAATCCGATTCCTGCCGATGGACGCACATCCGCCCATCGCTTCACCGCTGGCCGCGAGGACCAGCCATACCGTCTCGCGGTCTGGCGCGGTGAACCGGGTGTCTATCGCCGCGACACCGGCATGCCATGGTCCGAGACCTACGTTGTCTACAAGGGCAAAGGGCGCATCACGGTTGGTGCCGACGTGATTGAACTCGTTGCCGGCACGATCGTCGATCTGCCGGTCGGCAAGCCCTATGTGATGGAGATTTTCGATACCATCGAGAAGATGGCGGTGATCACCGAGGCCTGAGGTCAGCCGCCTTGCTCCTGTAGCGCCTGGCGCACGTTCGGGCGCGCTGCCATGCGGCTTCTGTGCTCTGCGATGCGCGGCAGGCGCCCCACGTCGACACCGTCCGCTTCCAGCCACTGGGCGAGCGTGAAAAGGTAGGGATCACAGATCGAGTAGCGTTCACCCAGGACCCAGGGCCCCGTGAGCATGGTGCGCTCGATCAGGTCGAAGCACGCGAAGACGCTCTCGGGCACCTTGCGCTTCATGGCCTCGATGGCGGTCGCATCGTCGACCCATCGGTATCCGCGCATGCGATGGGCGTGCGCGACGTGAACCGTCGAGCACAGGTAGCTGTTGAAGGCCTGCGCCTGGGCGAAGTCGAAGGGATCATCCAGGGGCGCGAGCCCGGCCTGTGGGAACGACTGGGCGATGAACGCCAGGGTCGCCGGAGTCTCAGTCAATATCCCCTTGTCCGTCACCAGCGCGGGCACGCGGCCCTTGGGATTGATCTTCAGGTAGTCCGGCGATTTCTGCTGGTTGCTGGCGAAGTCGATGCGGACCAGCTTGAACGCAGCGCCGGCGTCGATCAGGGCGACATGGCTTGCCAGCGCACATGTGTTGGGAGTGTAGAAGAGCGTCAGCACGGATGATCTCCTGATCCCGGGCCTGGCTAGGCTGCAGGACCTGTCGTCGCCGGAACGAGCCGGCGGCGGAAAAAAGACAGGATTTCATCGCGCGCCGCAACCGTCGGCTGGCCGGCCTCGTCGATGAGGTGGACTGTCACCACGCTGTGCGGGCACGTGACGTGGCGGGCGAAGAAGGGCGGCACGTCGGTGTTCGCCGCGCTGTCGGGGAGCACCCGGCCCGTGAAGCGATCACCCAGTGCCGCTTCATAGGCAGCGAAGCGCTGGGCCCGGCAGAATGTGTCGCCGTC
>DATEIF010000875.1:0-8997 GCA_035279205.1 Vineibacter sp. | reverse complement strand
TCGGCTGCAGTATCCTTCAACCGTGCCAGCTGCGGTCAAGCCGCTCGTGCGGTTGCCCACCCTTCGAGACGCTCGCTGCGCTCGCTCCTCAGGGTGAGGTCGGTGCTGCCTACAGGAGAAGGGCGCCGCGCCCTAAATCAGTCGCGGCGGGTGATCATGATGTCGCCCAGCACCAGCACGTCCATCTTGGTGCGCAGGAAGCAGTCGAGCGCCTCCTCGGGCTTGCAGACGACAGGCTCGTTCTCGTTGAAGCTGGTGTTGAGCACGATGGGCACGCCGGTGATCTCGCCGAACGCCGCGATCAGCCGGTGATAGCGGGCATTGCCTTTCGCCGTGACGGTCTGCAGGCGGCCCGAGCCGTCGACATGGGTCACCGCCGGGATCGAGGCGCGCCGCGCCGGCCGGATGCGGAACACCTGCATCATGAACGGCACGTCATCGTCGGTCTCGAACCACTCGGGCACTGCCTCGCGCAGGATCGAGGGCGCGAAGGGGCGGAACGACTCGCGGCGCTTGATCTTGAGGTTCAGGATATCCTTCATGTCGGCGCGGCGCGGATCGGCCAGGATCGAGCGGTTGCCGAGCGCGCGCGGCCCCCACTCCAGCCGGCCCTGGAACCAGCCGATCACCTTGCCCTCGGCGATGGCCGCGGCCGTGCGGCGGCACAGTTCGCCTTCATCCGCGATCGCCTCGACGGCGCAGTGCGCCGCGTCGATATCGGCCTGACGGGCGGCGATGGCCGTGTCGATCTCCTGCGGCGTCGCCCACGGCCCCCAATAGGCGTGGTCCATCACGAAGCTGCGCTTGGCGCGGCTGCCTTCGGGCAAGGTGTGCCAGACCTGGAACGCCGCGCCGATGGCACCGCCGGCGTCGCCGCCGGCCGACTGGATGTAGCAGTGCTTGAATGGCGAGCGCTCGTAGACCTTGCCGTTGGCCACCGAGTTGTAGGCACAGCCGCCGGAGAGCACGACGGTGTCGAGGCCGTACTTGCGGTGCAGCGCGCCCAGCAGGTTGAAGAAGGCATTCTCGTACATGCCCTGCGCCGAGCGCGCGATGTCCTTGTGGCGCTGCTCCAGCGCATCGTCCTTGCCGCGCGCCGGGCCCAGCAGGTCGGCCATGGCGGCCGACCAGATGCGGCCGCCCGACGGCATGCCGTCGCGCACCTCGTATTTCGAGCCTTCCTTGGCGTGCGTGTAGTAGCGCAGGTTGAGCGCGAAGCTGCCGTCGTCCTTCAGATGAACCAGCTGCTCCATCTGCTTGGCGTAGGCCGGCTCGCCATAGGGCGCCAGCCCCATGACCTTGTACTCGTCGCCATAGTGCGGAAAGCCGATGAACTGCGTGATGCCTTCGTAGAAGATCCCCAGCGAATGCGGAAAGTGCACGCGGCCATCGATGGTGAGCCGGTTGCCCTCGCCGACGCCCCACGAGGCGCTGGCGAAATCGCCGAAGCCGTCGACCGACACCGCCACCGCCTTGTCATACGGCGAGACCAGGAAGGCCGAGGCGAGATGGCAGAGATGATGCTCGACCTGGTGGAACTCGCCCGCGAAGCTCATCTCCGGCAGGGCATCGGCAAGCTGAGCCTTCAGGTCGCCCCACTGCTGGCGGTTGCGCACGCGGCTCATCACCATGTCAAGGCTGGGGCGCCGCGCCACGACGTAGGCCACCTTGCGCCACAGGCTGGCACGGCTGTCGCGGTTGATGGCGACATGCCCCACCGCGTCGAGCTCGATGCCGGCTTCCTTCAGGCAGTAGCGGATCGCCTCGCTGGGAAAGCCGCCCCAATGCTTGATGCGGCGGAAGCGCTCCTCTTCCGCCGCGGCAATGAGTTCGCCGTCCTTGACCAGGCAGGCGGCCGAATCGGCGTGGAAGGCATTGAGGCCGAGAATGTAGGTCATGCTGGGTGCATTACGGTTTGGTCGAGCGGCCCGCAAGGTCGCGCTGGATCAGAAGCATGGAAAGGATGAGGTCGGCCGTCATGCGCTGGAAGGCATAGTACCAGCCCGGCCAGCCATCGAGAACGAGGCCGCGACCGAAAAGACAATAGAGCAGCACCAGCGGCGGTCCCAGGATGCGCGTCAACCGTATGCGGTCGCCCCACGACAGCTGCGCCCACGGCGTGCTGGTGAGCTTGTCGACCTCGCGGCTTTGATAGCGGAACTGCGAGACCAGCCAGCGGTCCAGCCGCTTGCGGTCGTCATGGTCGACATGGCCCGCCAGCACCCCGACCGTGCGGCTCACCTGCGCCCTCTCCGTGTGGCCATCCTGCACGAACTGCACGCAGTCGCGGCGGAACAGGATCGGCAGGCTGGGATAGAGCGAGCCGCGCAGGCGGTGACCGTCGATGCAGTAGTCGAAGATCACGCGATAACCGCCGATGTCGGGCCCCGGCGCCAGGCGCGTGATCTCAGCGATGGTGTCCTCAGGCACGATATAGTCGGCGTCCAGCCGCAAGACCCACGGCGTGGTGATGGCCGTCTGCTGGACGCCAAAGGTCCATTGTTGCGCGTGGCTGTCGAACGGGCGAACGACCAGGCGCGCGTTGGGAAAGCGCCCGACAATGGCGGCGGTGTCGTCCTCGCTGCCGCTGTCGACGACCACGACGTCGCGCGCCCAGGCCAGCCGCTCGAGGTTGCGACCGATATTGGGAGCTTCATTGTATGTGAGAATGACCGGGGTGATCTGGTCCAGCATCGCGTTTGTCCCGCCCGAAGGCCATAGCACGGAACGCGCCGGCAGGAGTCCCGTAAACCGCTTCTGATCAAGTGTTCACGCCGATTTGGACTGAAAGATTCGATATCTAATCTAATCGAATCAATCTATAATGCCATTTAACATATTGATTCTACTTCATAAAAACTAAAACTTGATATGTAACTTTAGCCTTGACCATTTGACGGTCACCACGTCGATCGGTATATTCGGTCCGGGTTGAACACATTTCGCCGACTAACTTTTCTCCGGCTGCGCCACAGCTGTCGGACGGGTGAGTTTGTCTCGTGCTCGTCGGATGATCGCCATGGATCGGTCCAAGGTCCTGCTGGAAAAGAAGTTGCTGTGGGCGGTTCGCCTGCTGGACATGGTGATTCCGGCGGCCGTTGCCTGGATCGCCATCACCGCCTGGCTGCCCGAGCACTTCACGACCTTCGACAGCCAGTATCTGCTGGCCATGGCCGCCAGTGCCCTGCTGGTCGGCAACGTCTTCTCGGCGCTGGAACTCTATACGATCCGCAGCCTGTCGAACGTGCCCGGCCAGATGGGACGGGTGATCGCCGGCTGGACCGGCGTCGTCGCCGTCCTGTTGCTGGCCGCGTTCGCGGCCAAGGTGTCGTCCAACTTCCCACGCGGCTGGGCCATCCTCTGGTATTTCTGGAGCCTCGGCGGTTTCATCGCCGTCCGCTTCGTCGTGTTCGCACTGCTGAGCCGCTGGATCGAGACGGGCAGGCTCACCCGCAGCATCGCCGTCGTCGGCGCCGGCCCGCACGGGCGGCGCCTGATCGAGCATCTGCGCCAGCAGGGCGGCACCGACTGGAACATCGTCGGCATCTGGGACGAACGCGCGGTGCGGCCGATCGCCCCCGTTGAAGGCATCGCCGTCCGCGGCACCATCGATGACCTGATCACCTACGCCCGCCAGAATTCGCTCGACCAGATCGTGGTCGCGCTGCCGTGGGCCGCCGAGCTGCGGGTCATGAAGGTGCTCAAGAAGCTGTGGGAGCTGCCGATCGATATCCGGCTGGCGCCCGACATGATCGGCTTCCGCCTAGCGCACTGCTCGTACAGCGAACTGGGCTCGGTGCCGGTTCTCAACGTCTTCGACCGCCCGCTGTCGGCCGAGAAGCTGGTGCTCAAGCGGCTCGAGGACATTATGCTCGGGCTGCTGATGCTGGTGGTGTTCTCGCCGGTGATGATACTGACCGCCATCGCCATCAAGCTCGACAGCAAGGGCCCGATCCTGTTCCGCCAGATCCGCTACGGGTTCAACAACCAGCGTATCGACGTCTGGAAGTTCCGCAGCATGTACGTCGAGGCCTCGCGCGAGACCGCGGTGCGGCAGGCGACGCAGGACGATCCGCGCGTCACCCGCGTCGGCCGTTTCATCCGCCGCACCTCGATCGACGAACTGCCGCAGATCTTCAACGTGCTGTCGGGCGTGATGTCGGTGGTCGGGCCGCGGCCGCACCCGATCGGCACCAAGGCCCAGAATGTCCTGTTCGAGGAAGCGGTCGCCGAGTATGCCGGCCGCCACCGCGTCAAGCCCGGCCTGACCGGCTGGGCGCAGGTCAACGGCTGGCGCGGCGAGACCGATACGATCGAGAAGATCCAGCGCCGCGTCGATCATGACCTCTACTACATCGAGAACTGGTCGCTGTTCCTCGACATCAAGATCGTGCTGATGACGGTCCTTGCCGTCCTGCGCGGCAAGAACGCCTATTGAGCAGCGTGACGCACCATCATCCCTCGATGACGGCGTGATCGGCTTGCGTGCGATGAGCGTGTAGGACAAGGTAGGCATCAGTTCAGTCCTCGCCGCATGCGCATTCTCCTGCACGACAATTCAGGCCACCCGTTCCAGGTCCAGCTCGCCCGCGAGCTGGCGCGGCGCGGCCATCATGTCCGCCATCTCTTCTCGGCCGTGTTCCAGACGCCGCATGGCGCCCTCGAGCGCCAGGCCGGTGACCCGGACGGCTTCGAGGTCGCCGCGATCGATCCCGGCGAGCCGTTCGCCAAGTACAGCTACATCAAGCGCTTCCG
Organism: Vineibacter sp.; assembly: GCA_035279205.1. Classification (GTDB taxonomy): domain Bacteria; phylum Pseudomonadota; class Alphaproteobacteria; order Reyranellales; family Reyranellaceae; genus Vineibacter. Next base: position 4,242 of record DATEIF010000875.1, on the reverse strand, counting down.
CCAGGAGCGCCGCTACGGCCAGCTGCTGCGCGACGCGCTCGCGGCCTTTCGCCCCGATGTCGCCCTGATGAGCAACACGCCGCCGGACGCCCTGGTGGCGCCACAGCGCTGGTGTCGCGCCCACGGCGTCGGCTTCGTCTTCTGGGTGCAGGATATCTACGCCGAGGCGGTGGCCCGCATCCTCGGGCAGAAGCTGGGCCCGCTGGGTACCCCGGTGGCCTGGCACTATCGTCGCCTCGAGGGCGGGCTGCTGCGTCGGAGCGACCAGGTCGTGCCGATCACCGACGACTTCAAGCCGCTGCTGCAGTCGTGGGGCATCGCCGATGCCCGCATCACCACGATCGAGAACTGGTCGCCGCTGGATGAGCTGCCGCTGCGCGCCAAGGACAACGCCTTCGCCCGCCAGCACGGCCTGCACGACAAGACGGTCCTGCTCTACTCCGGCACCCTGGGCCTCAAGCACAACCCCGGCCTCTTGCTCGCGATCGCGCAGGCGCATCGCGATGACCCCGGCGTCGCCGTCGTCGTGGTATCGGAAGGACTGGGCGCGTCGTGGCTGGCCGAGCGCAAGGCCGAGCACGGCCTCGACAATCTGCACCTGCTGCCGTTTCAGCCTTTCGATCGCCTGCCCGACGTGCTGGGTGCCGCCGACGTGCTGCTGGCAATCCTGGAACCGGAAGCCGGCATCTATTCGGTGCCCTCGAAGGTCCTCACCTACCTCTGCGCCGGCAAGCCGCTGCTGGTGGCCATGCCGCGCGAGAACCTGGCGGCCCGCACCATTGCCCAGCAGGCAGCCGGCGTGGTCGTCGCCCCGGATGACCTCACCGGTTTCGTCGCCGCCGCCGGCAATTTGATCACAGACCCGGCTCGGCGGGCGCAGCTGGGCGGCAACGCGCGGGCCTACGCCGAGCGCACATTCGATGTGCAGCGAATCGGCGCCCGCTTCGAGGCGGTCCTGACACAGGCGCGCAGTCATCCTGGTGTAGCGCGCCGTCCGTAGCATCCCGTGCTGCGGCGTCATTCGCGCCGTTACGGACCCGAATCGTTGCGACACGGTGGCCCGCGTCTTGGGCCAAGGGTCGTAAGTTCTTCGCAAATCTCTGGAAAATCGATACAATACGGGCGCTTTTTTCAAGCCATTTTTGCGAGCCGGTGAATGTCCAACGATGATCTGGTTGTGGTTACGGGTGCCGGGGGATTCATCGGCGGGCATCTGGTCGGATATCTCCAGCAGACCCTGGGCCACGCGCGGCTGCGCGCGGTCGACAGCAAGCCGCTCGACGAATGGTACCAGACCCATCCCGGGGTCGAGAGCCTGTCGCTCGACGTCAGCCAGCGCGAGAGCGCCCAGCGCGCCAGCCGCGATGCCCGGGTGATCTACAACTTGGCGGCCGACATGGGCGGCATGGGTTTCATCGAGACCCACAAGGCCGAATGCATGCTCTCGGTGCTGATCAACACCCACATGCTGATGGCGGCCAAGGAAGTTGGCGCCGAGCGCTTCTTCTTCTCCTCGTCGGCCTGCGTCTATGCCGCCGACAAGCAGACCGACGCCAATGTCACGGCACTGAAGGAAGAAGACGCCTACCCCGCCATGCCCGAGGACGGCTACGGCTGGGAGAAGCTGTTCAGCGAGCGCATGTGCCGCCACTACCGCGAGGATTACGGCATCAAGACGCGCATCGCGCGCTACCACAACGTCTACGGGCCACACGGCACCTACGACGGCGGCCGCGAGAAGGCGCCGGCCGCGATCTGCCGCAAGGTGATCGAGGCCAAGGCGTCGGGCCGGCATGAGATCGAGATCTGGGGCGATGGCGAGCAGACGCGGTCCTTCATGTATATCGACGACTGCCTGATCGGCACCACGCGGCTTACCGCCAGCGATTTCGTCGAGCCGATCAATGTCGGCAGCGACGAGCTGGTCAGCATCAACCGGCTGGTCGATATCGTCGAGAAGCTGGCCGGCGTGAAGCTCGTGCGGCGCTACAAGCTCGATGCACCCAAAGGCGTGCGCGGCCGCAACAGCGACAATACGCTGATCAAGCAGGTCCTGAACTGGGCGCCCTCGGTCCGCCTGGAAGACGGCATGGAAAAAACCTACCGCTGGATTCATGACGAAATGGCCTTGGGCCTGGATTCGCGCGTCAACCGCGCCCCGCGCGCCGCGGCCGGTTGATCCGCAATGGCTGATACCACGCTGATCCAGCCGATCATTCTCTCCGGCGGCTCCGGCACGCGGTTGTGGCCGCTGTCGCGCGAGGCCTATCCCAAGCAGTTCCTGCCGCTGACCGGCGAGCGGTCGCTGCTGCAGCAGACCGCCAGCCGCGTCGCCGATCGCAGCCGCTTCCTGCCGCCGATCGTGGTCTGCAATGTCGAGCACCGCTTCATGGTCGCCGAGCAGCTGCGCCAGCTGGGCATCGATGCCGCCGCGACGGTGATCGAGCCGATGGCACGCAACACGGCACCAGCCGTGGCGGCGGGCGCCCTGCTGGCCGCCACCGGCGATGCCAAGCGGCCGATCCTGGTGCTGCCGTCGGATGCGTCGATCCGCAAACCGGCGGCGTTCAGCGCCGCCATCGATGCCGGCCTGGCGGCAGCACTGCACGGGCACCTGGTGACGCTGGGCATCCGGCCGACGTCGCCCGAGACCGGCTACGGCTACATTCAGGTCGGCGCGGCGCTGGACGGCATCCCCGGCGTTCATGCCGTGGCGCGCTTCGTCGAGAAACCCGATGCGGCCCGCGCCCAGCAGTTCGTCGACAGCGGCGATCACTACTGGAATGGCGGCATCTTCCTGATGCGCGCCGACCTCTACCTCGCCGAGCTGCAGCGCTTTGAACCGGCCATGCTTGATGCCTGCAAGGCCGCGCTCAAGGATGCACGCAACGATCTTGATTTCACCCGCCTCGATGCGATTGCCTTCGAGCGCTCGCCGAGCAAGTCGATCGACTACGCGGTGATGGAGCACACCGACCGCGCGGCGGTCGTGCCGGTCGACATGGGCTGGAGCGACGTCGGCTCGTGGGAAGCCCTGCTCTCGGAGTCCGCGGGCGACGACAGCGGCAATGTCGCGGTCGGCGACGTCGTCGCCGACGACGTCCGCGGCTGCTACCTGCGCGCCGACGACGGCGTGATGGTGGCGGCGCTCGGCATCGAGGACCTGGTGGTCGTGGCCACCGCCGATGCCGTGCTGGTGACGCCCCGTAACCGCAGCCAGGACGTCAAGCGCATCGTCGAGAAGCTGAAGGCCGCCGGCCGCAGCGAGTCGAGCATGCACCTCAAGGTCTTCCGGCCGTGGGGCTACTACGAGACGATCGGCACCGGCGACCGTCACCAGGTCAAGCACATCTCGGTGCTGCCCGGTCGTGCGCTCAGCCTGCAGATGCACCACAAGCGCGCCGAGCACTGGGTCGTGGTGCGCGGCGTTGCACGCGTGACGCGCGGCAACGACATGTTCGAGCTCTACGAGAACCAGTCGACCTACATCCCGCTGGGCGCCCGCCACCGGCTGGAGAATCCCGGCGAGGAGCCGCTGCATCTGATCGAGGTGCAGTCCGGCGGCTACCTCGGCGAAGACGACATCGTGCGCTTCGAGGACAACTACGGCCGCAGCTGACACCGGCTGCTTAGACGCCGGCTTGCTCCCGAGCCGCCGTCGTCCTGAGCGCAGCGAAGGACCTTGCGGTGTTGGCATCAAGCACGGCTGGCGATGGTGATCACCAGCGCCGTTATTCGTTGAATGACCCATCGCAAGGTCCTTCGCTTCGCTCAGGACGACGAGAGGAGCCGCGGTCCCAGGGATATTGACGCTTTGCGTCAACATCTCAGCGTGACGAATCAAGATTGTCGCGGCATCGCGCAGCATCGATAGTCCGGCGGACCATCCGTGCCGGAGCTGCCCATGCCTGATACCAAGTCCCCTGCTTCCGTTGTGGCGGCGGCGGTGCCGGCCCGCCTCAAGAAGACGAACTACCCCGAGCCGTTCGCCACGCGCATGGCCAGGCGCGAAAAGCGCGTGCTGGGCGACCTGTTCGGGCTGAAGAATTTCGGCGTCAATCTCACCCGCCTGGCGCCCGGCGGCGAGTCGGCGCTGCTGCATTGCCACGGCCGGCAGGACGAGTTCATCTATGTCATTGACGGCACCGCCACCCTGGTGACCGACGCCGGCGAGATGCCGCTCAGCGCCGGCATGTGCGCCGGCTTCGCCGCCGGCGGCACGGCGCACCACATTGTCAATCG
>DATEIF010000874.1:0-3088 GCA_035279205.1 Vineibacter sp. | reverse complement strand
CCGGCCTGTTCCCGTCACTGGAGAGCATCGCCGCTACATGGCAACTCGATCGTGCCTTCGCGCCGCGCGAGGCCGCTGCCGCGCGCGATCAGCGCTATGCCGGCTGGCAGGCCGCCGTGAAGCGCGTGCGTAGCAGCGCGTGAAGGAAAACGGAATGGTCACTCGCTGGTGACCAAGGCCATCGGCAACGCACGACATCGTCACTTCTTCCGCGCTGTGGGCGGACGTAGGCTCCGCCGCCCAGCAAGGGAGACTGTCATGATGATCCGTCGCGTCGTGCTCGCATCGCTCATGGCGCTGGTTGCCGGCGTCGCCGCAGCTCAGCAACCGCCACCGACACGCGTGCGGGGCGAGATCACGGGCTATGGCGATCGCGTGCTGAATGTGACGACCCGCGAGGGCGACAAGGTCGCGATCAAGCTGGCGGAAGGATTTTCCGTGATCGGCGTCACCAAGGCCGACATCGCCGACATCAAATCCAACAGCTTCGTCGGCATCGCGGCGCTCAAGGGCGCCGACGGCAACTGGGTTGCGCTGGAAGTGCTGGTGTTCCCGGAGTCGGCGCGCGGCGCAGGCGAGGGCCATTATCCGTGGGACCTGCAGCCGCAGAGCACCATGACCAACGGCACGGTCGCCACCGTGGCGGAGGCCGCGCACGGCCGCACGCTCAAGATCACCTACAAGGGCAGTGATCAGCCGATCGAGATCGTGGTGCCGCCGACGGCGCCGATCGTCACCTTCGCGCCGGGTTCGCCCGATCTGCTGAAGGCCGGCAACCACGTCTTCGCTAGTGCCACGAAAGGTGCCGGCGGCGATCTGACTGCGGCACGCGTGCTGGTCGGGATCGACGGACTGGTACCACCGATGTGAGGTGCCAGTCGGCACCGATTGCCATGGACAGCGCCCGCCGCCGGCCGCAGGATCGCCGCCAACGCCGGCAAGGAGTGCGTCAATGCGGCGGCGGAGGGAACGGCGTCATCGGTGCAGCGGCGCGTGGCCGCGCGGGCTTGCGCTTTGGGTAGTGCTGCTGGCGTGGGCGCTGCCTGCCTGCGCCGAGAACGGCCTGGACGTCGGACCGGCGCGTCGCGTCCGCATCGACGGCAAGCCCGAGCGTTTCGTGGTGTGCGATCAGGCCGGCCAGGCGCCCGTCGTCAGCGTGATGCAGGGCCGGCGCGCAATCGCCGTGGTGAGCGCGCTGAGCGGCGAGACCGTGACGCTTGATCCGGGCGCCTGCGAGCCGCCGGTGTCGGCGCGACCCAGCGTCCAGTGCAGTGTGGGGCGTGCGCCGCAGGTGATGCACATCGACGTGCGTTTGGCTGATCGCGCCCGGCGCGCCGGCAACGGCATCTTCGGCGAACGCTGGGAATACCGCTCCCTGCGCCTGCGCCAGTTGACCGGCGACAACGTCGTGTCCTGGGTCGATCACGAAGTCGAGCTGCCGCTCGATGAGATGTTCGAGGATCGCGTCGTGCGCCATGTCGATCAGCCCGGCGCGCCGTCGGCCGACTCCTGCGGTACCGGCTTCCTCGTCATCCGCTCGCATGTCCGCCAGGGGGCGGCTTTGGCGCTCTATGCGTTGTCGCCGTCGGGCCTGGAGTCGCGCGCTGTTTCGGAGCCGCTGGGGGAGCGCGAGCGCTGGCGCGATGTGATCGGCGTCGCCGACGTCGTGGGCGATGGACGGCGGCGTATCGTCGAGGTCGCCGAGCCGCATCGCATGGGCCGATTGCAGATCGACGATATCCGCGCCGGCCGGATCGAGCCCGAGGCAACCCTGGATGGCTACACCACCCATCGTCTCGGCAGTGGCCGTCAGGGCGTCGGTGCGCTGCTGGACGTCACCGGCGATGGCGTGACCGACATCGTGGTGCCGACCAGCGACTGGAAATGCCTTGCCGTGGTGACGGCACGGCAAGGCGTGCTGCGCGAGGTCGGCCGTCTGTCCTGCAATGCGGCGCTGATCGTCGACGTGCTGGCCGTCGATCTGAACGGCGATGACCGTGACGACCTGGTCGCGGTCCGCGCCGACGGCACCATCGAAGCGTGGTTCCGCTAGCGCCGGCTCCTCTCATTGCGCTTGGGGTGACAATAGCCGGCGTGAAAACGCAGCTGAAGAGAGATGCCGCTGGGGCATCGCTGCGAGCGTCGTTATCATCCGGCAACGAGCAGGGATTATCCGATCACAGGCCCGTCGGCTGGGGCGGCATACTGGTTGAAAGGATTTTCATCATGACTTTTGACGCGCATGACGGCGGCGATGGCCGCGATGCCTGGTTCACCGACTTCCATCCCCTGACCGGTCTCACGCTCGCCGTGGTACTGAGCCTCGCGACCGTGCCGGTCGCGGCCGATGCCGCGACATTGACGGCGGTCGACACGGTCAATGTGGGCGGTGCTACCTCGGCCGATCCGTCGGTGGCCGCCGAGAGCGGCGATCGGATCGCCATCGATGCCGTCGCCGCCACGCCGCCGGCGACGCAGGCCGACAATGCCTGCCTGCTGCGCGGCACCCTGGTCCGCACGCCGCGCGGCGAGGTGCCGGTCGAGGCGCTGGCGATCGGCGACGAGGTCGTCACGCTGGATGGCACGATCGAACGCTTGAAGTGGATCGGCCGGCGCGCCTATGCGCCGGTCGTGGCCAAGCTCAATCCCAGGATCGTGCCGATCCGGATCGCAGCCGGCGCGCTGGGCGAGGGACTGCCGACCAGCGACCTTCTCGTCTCACCGGTGCATGCGCTCTATCTCGACGGTGTTCTGGTGCCCGCCACGCTGCTGGTGAACGGCGACACGATTCGCCCGGCGCCGGAGATCGGGACCGTCGAATATTTCCATCTCGAGCTGGATGCGCCGGACGTGCTGTGGACCAACGGCGCACCGACCGAGAGCTACGTCAATCACGACAATCGCCGGATGTTCGCCAACTGGACCCAGTACGTGGCGCTCTACGGCGCCGAGGACGTCGCGCCGCGCGGCGGCGATGGCCAATTTGTGCGGCGGTTCAAATGCGTCTACGGCGGACCGATCCTTCAAGCGATCCGCGCCCGGCTGGCCGGCTACGTGGCCCCGACGCTGGCGGCCTAAACCCTGGGAG
>DATEIF010000873.1:0-3538 GCA_035279205.1 Vineibacter sp. | reverse complement strand
ATCCGGCCGGCGTGCTGGAGGCGATGGCACAGCCGCTCATCGGCCGGCGGATCGCCGCCAGCGAGATGTTCGCACTGGCGCAGCAGATCGAAGCCCGCTATCGCGCCGACGGCTACGTGCTGACGACTGTCTTTGTGCCGGCCCAGCGCACGACGGATGGCCGCGTGACGATCCGCATTGTCGAGGGCTACATCGCCAATGTCGCCGTCGAGGGCGACGTCGGCGACGTCGCCGGCCAGGTCAAGCGCATCCTGCAGAACGTCACCCGTGCGCGGCCCGCCCGCCTGCGCGACATCGAACGCTACCTGCTGCTGGTGCAGGAGCTGCCGGGCCTCTCGCTCAAGGCGATCTTGCGGCCAGGCCGGGAGCCGGGCTCGTCGGAGTTGGTGGCGCAGGTGCGGCGTAGTCCGTGGGATGCGCAACTGCAGGCCGACAATCGCGGCTCGCGCTTCACCGGCCCGCAACAGGTCACGGCAATGGTGGGCGCGAATGCGTTCACGGGCCTCGCCGAGCGGCTGGAAGCGACCTACTTCACGACCCTGGATCGCGAGCAGAACTTCGGCCAGATCACCTGGTCCAACTTCATCGGCGATGAAGGGCTGCGCCTGCGCGCCTACTACGGCCATGGCTGGATCAAGCCCGGCGCTGAGCTGAAGGTCGCGGGCTATGACGGCGTGCTGACGGTGGCCGGCGGCGCGTTGAGCTTTCCGGTGATCCGCTCCCGCGCCGTGAACCTGAACGTATTCGGCGCCTACGACTACTACAGCTCCGACGTCGATCTCGCGGCGCAGAAGAACTTCAACCGCACCCGGCTTTCCGTTCTGCGCATGGGCGGCGACATCAGCTACCGCGACAGCTGGAACGGCGTGACGTTCGGCAATGTGCGGCTGTCGCAGGGCGTCTCGGTCTTCGGCGCCAGCCGCCGCGGCGATCCGCTGCTCAATCGGGTTGGGGCGGACCCGACCTTCTTCAAGATCAACGGCGAGGTCTCGCGCCTGCAGGGCGTATGGCAGGGCGACGGGTTTGCGCTCAACCTCTACGGCACCGTGGCGGCGCAGTATGCCAACGACATCCTGCCGTCGAACGAGAAGTACTTCGTGGGCGGCGACCGGTTGGGGCGGGGCTACTACGCCGGCCAGGTGACGGGCGACAAGGCGCTGGCGGCTGCGCTCGAGCTGCAGCTCAACCTCGCGATCCCTTATGACGAAGCCGCCGGTGACAGCGGCGGGTTGGCGCGCGGCGGCAGCCTGCCGGTGCAGCTCTACGCGTTCTACGACCATGCGCGAGTCTGGAACAACGCGCCGCTGGAGATCCGGCACCAGACGGCGCGCTCGTTCGGTGTCGGTATCCGGGTGAGCTTTCTGGACAACGCAGTGGCGGAGCTGGAAGGCACGCGGCGGCTCGACCGCGGCGTCGACGGCGCCACGGCGCGGCGGCTCGACCCCTGGAATCTCTATGCCCGGCTGACGGTCCGGTTCTAGCGGGCGTGGGGCCCGCAAGGGAGTGCGTGATGGCACGGCGCGTTCGATCGACAGCAGCACGGCGAACGGTGGCGGCAAGCGGCATCGTGCCGTCGGCCGTTCGGCCGTCAGCGGACCGCCTGATGGGCGGCACGGCGCTGGCGGCCCTGGTGGCGGCGGGGCTGGTGACCTTGGCGGCGCGTGCCGAGGCGCAGCTGTCACCGACCCAACTGCCGACCAACGGCCGGCCGCAGGTCGGCACGCAGGCCATGATTGCGTCGAGCGGCAGCCGGATGACGGTGACGCAGACGTCCAATCGCGGCGTGATCAACTGGGACAGTTTCTCGATCGGCGCGCAGGCGCAGGTGACATTCCAGCAGCCCGGCGCCAGTGCGGTGACCTTGAACCAGGTGACAGGCCCCGATCCGTCGGTCATTGCCGGTCGCCTGAACGCCAACGGCCAGCTCGTACTGGTGAACGGTGCCGGCGTCGTCTTTGCCAACGGCGCGCAGGTGAATGTCGGCTCGCTGATCGCCGCGACCGCGCGCGTTGCCAATCCGCAGACGTTCATGAAGGGCGGCACGATTCAATTCGATCGGCCGTCGGCCAATCCCAATGCCGAGATCAGCAATGCCGGCACGATCACGGTGCGCGACGGCGGCCTGGTGGGACTGGTCGGTCCGTCGGCATCCAACAGCGGCACGATCAATGCCCGCCTGGGGCGGGTGACGATCGGCGGTAGCGAGACATTCACGGTCGATCTTGCCGGCGACGGGCTGGTGAACTTCCAGATCGGCCAGCCCGTATCGCAGCAGCCGCGCGATGCTCAAGGCAACAAGAAGCCGCTGGCGTCCAACACCGGGACGATCAACGCCGACGGCGGCATCGTGACGTTGACGGCGCGGGCGGCCGGCGCGGTGGTCGACAACGTGATCAATGTCGGCGGCGCCATCCGCGCCCGGGCGGTGAGCCAGGAAGGCGGTACGGTCGTCTTCGGCGGCGAGGACAACCAGACCGTGACGATGAGCGGCACGGTCGATGTGTCGGGCAAGGGCGCCGGCCAACGGGGCGGCAAGGTGATCGCCACCAGCCGCGGCGGCATCGTGAACCTTGCCGCCAGCACCCAGATCGACGCATCGGGTCACAGCGGCGGCGGTGCGGTGAACATCGGCGGCAGCTATCAGGGCAAGGGCCCGTTGCCAAACGCGCGCAATACGACCGTGCAACCCGGTGCGCAGATCAACGCCGACGCGACAGGGCGGGGTAACGGCGGCACCGTGGTGGTTTGGGCCGACAACGCCACGGTGTTCGGCGGCATGATCTCGGCGCGGGGTGGCCCGAAGGGCGGCGACGGCGGCTTCGTCGAGGTGTCCGGCAAGAACCATCTCGATTATCGCGGCGCCGTCGACCTGCGTGCGACGGCGGGCACGATCGGTCGACTGTTGCTCGATCCCGGCGACCTGGTCATCAGCGATAGCGAGCCTGAAACCAGCCTCCTGACGGGCGGGGGTGATCCGATCACGTTTGAGGGCGGGGATTTCTTCACGGGCCACTCGGTCCTCTCTGTGACGAGACTTCAAGGGGCGCTGGCGACGGCGGATGTGGCCGTCAATGCCACACGCTTGTCGACCAGCGGCGGGGTGACAATATCCGGAAGCATCACAGTCGGCAGTGCGGTCACCGTCCCGGGCGGTCGCACGCTGACACTCAATGCAGATGGCTCAATCGACGTTGCGGCTCCCATATTGACCACCGGTGCTGGCGCCAACCTGGTGTTGAATGCCGGGGGCCCGATCGCGAACACCGAGGCGGGCACGATCAACATCGGTGGCGGTACGTTGACGCTGAGCGCGGGAAACGGCGTCATCCTCTCCGCCGCAGCCGTTGTCGCGGGCACTGTCAATTTCACTGCCGGGGGCGCGGTGTCGATCGACAATGTGGGCAACGCCATAGGTACTTTTGCGTCAGTGGCGAGTTCGGCCGGCGGCAATGTCAGTTTGCGCAGCGCGTCGCCGCTGGCCATCGGGGATGGTGGCATCACGACTCCGGCGGGCATATCGCTGATCAGCGATGGTGCC
>DATEIF010000872.1:0-7159 GCA_035279205.1 Vineibacter sp. | reverse complement strand
GTATGGGCGGGCCCAACAAGCTGCTGGCCGAGATCGACGGCATGCCGATGGTGGCGCGCGTCGTGCAGTCGGCGCTGGCCTCGCAGGCCGTGTCGGTGACGGTCGTGCTGGGCCACATGGCGGCCGAGGTTCGCGCCGCTGTCGCCTCGCTGGGCGCCGCCGCGGCCAAGGTGCGCTTTGTCGAGAACCCGGACTTCGCCGACGGGCTCAGCGCGTCGCTGCGCGTCGGCGTCGGGGCGCTGCCGGCCGATGTCGATGGCGCGCTGGTCTGCCTGGGCGATATGCCGGCGGTGGCGCCGGCGCAGCTCGACAAGCTGATCGCCGCTTTCAATCCGGTCGAAGGCCGTTCGATCTGCGTGCCCACGGTGCGCGGCAAGCGCGGCAACCCGGTGCTGTGGGACCGCCGCTTCTTCGCCGAGATGACCCAGGTATCGGGCGACACCGGCGCCCGCCATCTCATCGGCGAGCACGCCGATCTGGTGTGCGAGGTCGACATGGGCAGCGAGAGCGTCCTGATCGACCTCGACACGCCCGAGGCGCTCGCCGCCTTCCGCGCCCGCGCCACGGAGGCGGCATGAGTGGTGTTGTGTTTCCTCCCCACGCAGTGGGGAGGTGCCCCGATACGACGTTTCGACGCGAAGCGTCGAAACGTCGGTGGGCGGAGGGGAGCCGACGTGATCTTGGTAACTGAGACCACGTCGGCTCCCCATCCGGCCTTCGGCCACCTTCCCCGCAAGCGGGGAAGGGAAGAATCGACGGAGCCCGCATGAGTTTCGATGTCGCGAGCCTGCGCCGGCAGTTTCCGATCCTGGCGCGATCGGTCAACGGCACGGTGCTGCACTATCTCGACAACGGTGCCTCGGCGCAGACGCCGAACGCCGTGCTCGATGCCGTGCGCACCTACGAGACCACGGCGCGTGCCAACGTGCTGCGCGGCGTGCATGCGCTGGCCGAGGCCGCGACCGAGGCTTACGAGAATGCCCGCGCCGATGTCGCGCGCTTCCTGGGCGTCGCCGACGACGAGGTGATCTTCACCGGCGGCTGCACGGCGTCGATCAACCTGGTGGCGCAGAGCTACGGCAGCCTGCTGAAGCCGGGCGACGAGATCGTGTCGTCGGTGCTGGAGCATCACTCCAACATCGTGCCGTGGTACCAGTTGGCGCAGCGTGCCGGCCTGAAGCTGCGGCCGCTGCCGGTGACCGACGATGGCCGCATCGACGTCTCGGCGCTGCCCTCGGTCGTCAATGACCGCACGCGCCTGATCTCCGTGGCACATGTCTCCAACGTTACCGGTGCCGTCGCCGACGTTGCCGCCGTCGTCGCGGCCGCCCGCGCCGTGGGTGCCAAGGTGATGCTGGATGGTGCCCAGCGCGCGCCGCACGGTCCGGTCGACCTGCCGGCGCTGGGCGTCGATTTCTACGCCTTCGCCGGCCACAAGGCCTATGGCCCTAACGGGATCGGCGTGCTGTGGGGCCGCAAGGCGCTGCTCGAGGCGATGCCTCCGTTCATGGGCGGCGGCTCGATGATCGGCAGCGTCACGTTCGAGCACATCACCTGGGCGCCGCCGCCGCGCCGCTTCGAGGCCGGCACGCCGCCGATCGGCCCCGCCATCGGCCTGGGCGCTGCCTGCCGCTGGATGATGGACCTCGACTGGACGGCGGTGGGCAGCCACGAGATGGGCCTGACGCAGCGGCTGATGGACGGGCTCGCCGACGTGAAGAGTGCGCGGCTGATCGGACCTTCAGGCCTGCAGGGCCGCCTGCCGGTGGTGTCGTTCGTGCTCGACAACGTGCACCCGCACGATACGGCGCAGATCCTCGACTCCTTCGGCGTCGCCGTGCGCGCCGGCCATCATTGCGCGCAGCCGCTGATGGACCGCTTCGATGTCGCCGGCACCACGCGCGCCTGCATCGCACCCTACAATGACAACAGCGACGTCGATGCGCTGCTGGCCGGCGTGCGCGAAGCCGTGCGGAGGTTCGCATGAGCGACGTGCTTTATCACGACCGCATCGTCGCGCTGGCCAAGAGCCGTGCCGGCGCCGGCAGGCTCACGGCGCCGACGGCATCGGCGCGGCGCGACAATCCTCTGTGCGGCGATCGCGTGACCATGGATGTGCGCTTGGACGAGCAGGGCCATATGACCGAGCTTGGGCACGAGGTGCGTGGTTGCGCCCTTTGCCAGGCCTCGGCCGTGGCGCTGGCGGCGCGCGCGCAGGGCCGTGCCAAGAGCGACCTCGATGCCCTGCGCCGCGAGATCGAGGCGGTGCTGAGCGGCACGGCTGACGGCGAGGGTGACTTCGCCGCCTTTGCGCCGGTGCGCGCCTACCGTAGCCGCCACGACTGCGTCATCCTGCCGTTCGAGGCGCTGAAAGCCGCGCTCAACGGCGGCTAGGCACGCCAGGGGAGCGCGCGTCAGCGATTAGCTGCGAGGCCAGTACATTGCAGCCCTGGAAAATGCGCTGAGGTGAGCGGCATTCTCTCCACGTACAAAATGGCTGATAGCACCTGCAACGACAGGAGGGTCAGATCAGTCGACCGGCCATCTGCTGGGAGGATGTCGAGGAGGGGCAGCCACTTCCGTCCTTCAACTATGAGCTCAGCCTGTTGCGCCTCGTCGCGTTCGTGCGCGCGAGTGGGCTGTATGACTACGTCCATTTTGACGGAGATTACGCGCGTGCAGCAGGTGCGCGAGATGCGTTCATCTCCACGCCGCACGTGGCGGGCCTGTTCGGGCGGCTGTTGACGGACTGGAGCGGTCCCGCCGGAGAAATCCGGTCACTGACCTTCAGCATGCGAACGCAGAGCTGTACCAATGATGTGCTGGCGGTTACCGGGCGCGTCGGACGCCGTTATCGAGGACAGGATGGCGCCTACCTCGTCGATCTTGTGGACCTCAACATAGGCCACGCCATCGCGCCGCAGGCGGCGACTGCAACGGCCACGATGGCCTTGCCGTCGCGCTCGGGCGACAAGGCCCTGCCTTTGAGGTCCACCCTCGAGGAGGACGTTCCTGCGGCGGACGTTCCTGACTTCGCGCGTCCCCATCTGGGCAAATCGCGGCCCGGTGGCGCATACCCGGCACAACCGCTGACAAGGGAGGACATCCATCTCTGGTGCGAAGCGCTGGAGGATTGGAATCCGCTCTACTGGGATGAGTCGTACGCGGCATCGAGCCCGCATGGCGGGATCATAGCGCCGGCGACGTCGATGTTTTTCGGAACGGGTTCAGCGGCCAAACTCGGCATCGGCTACATGAAGCCCGGCGAGACCATTCCTGACGCGGTGCGACAAGGCATGACGGGCATCGGTCTCTTGCAATCCCTGCGTCAGGCGTGGGCGGAAAGCGGCACGTTCGCCACGCCGCCGGGCTGCGATGAAATCGCCGTCGTACAGGCTGCCTGTCGCTTCTTCATCCCGCTGCGGCCCGGCGACACGGGGCATACCCAGCTGCGGATGAAGAATTGCAGCCAGCGGAAAAAGACCAAGCTCGGCGAGGGCTACTTCATCACCACCGAGCGGCGGCTCTACAATCAGCGCAACGACCTGGTCCGCAGCCAGGAGTTCACGGTCTTCCACTACCACGTCTGACGCGGCTTACCGCAGGAGTGAATTGGTCATCCTTGTCGTCCTGAGCGAAGCGAAGGACCCTGCGGTGGAGCGTGCAAAAGAGCGCCGGCGCTGATGACCATCAGCACCCACCGTGGTGATATCAGCACCGCAGGATCCTTCGCTTCGCTCAGAGTGTGTAATCTTTAGCTTCCCCGCTTGCGGCAGGGCTATCCGGGGAAAATCGATGACGCGAGCACCGTGCGCCATGAGGGTGGGCATAGATCTCATGATGTTTCGGTAGAGACTCAGGACGCGAGATCTCCCTTCTCCCCGCGCAGGCGGGGAGAAGGTGGATGCCGCGGCAGCGGCGGCCGGATGAGGGGCTTCCGCGGCGTCATGGCAAGACACGATTTTTGCCGGCACCAACGCGATCTGCATCGAGACCACGAAGCCCCTCATCCGCCCTTCGGGCACCTTCTCCCCGCCTGCGCGGGGAGAAGGGATTTTCCCCGGACAGCCCTGCCGCTAGCGGGGGAAGGTAGAGAATCGCAAGCTCTCAGGGTGACGGTGGCGATTATTGTACCCCTCGCTTCCATCCAAGCGGGATAACGGTTCGAGAGGCCCGCGTCACACCGCCTGGAACACGTTGATGTTGCCCGTGGCGGCAACGTCGATGCAGCGTCCCAGGAAATCCGCCTCGTGGACGTGCTTCGCCGACGCCGTGTCGCCCTCGGGTGTACGGGCGATCACGCGCGCGCCGGCGCTGTTCTTGCCGATGGCCACGGCGTATTGCGGGCCGGTCTTCGAGTGCACCACGGTGTAGGTCTCCACGGTCACTGGTCCGGTGTGGCTGTCGTCGATCACCACCGACGGCACTGCGTCAAGCGTCGCCTGCAGATCGGTCGACGGCTGCACGGTCCAGTCCCGCGGCTGCGTGGAATAGACGCCGGCGCTGTACTTGCCCAGCGTGCCGCCATTGGCGCCGACGAAGCCCTTCTTGCCGGGCTGACGGCGCAAGCGGCCCGCCATCTCGGCTATGCCATGCATGGAGTAATTGTTGCCCGGCCCGCCGAAGAACGGCAGGCCGCCCGTGACGGTGAAGCCGCGCGGGTCGTCCTCTTTCAGCGACAGTTCGTCGACCACCACGTTGGCCACGGCGATGGGGAAGCAGCTGTAGAAGTCGAACAGGGCAATGTCATCGACCGTCGTGTCGGCGCCGTTCAGTGCGGCGCGCACCGCGGCATGCGCGGTGGGCGAGGCGCCGATATCCGGCCGCGCCAGCAGACGCTTCTCGGCCGCCTTGGCGTAGCCGTGGAGGTAGACGAAGTTTTCTTCCGGCACGCCCATCGCCCGCGCCGCGGCCAGCGAGGCCACGATCACCGCGGCACCCTGGTTGACCTGGTCGCGCGCCACCAGCCGCAGCGGGTAGGGGTCGGCGATCCAGCGGTTGGACTTGCCGGGCTCCAGCAGCTGGGCGGCGCTGAAAGCCGGCACGGCCCAGGAGCTGTAGGGATTGGCAGCCGCCACGCGCGCGAAGGGCTCGAACAGCCGGCCCATGCGCGCGGCATAGTCCTGCTTGGAGAGGCCCAGCCTCCGGCGGCGCGCGTTCTCGGCCAGCGCATAGGATATCGGCGCGCCCAACACACCGTGGCGGGTCAGCAGCGGGTCACGCAGCTCCTCGAGTCCCGAGCCGCGGTCCTCGACCTGCCCGCCCGGATCCTCGGCGAAATTGAGCGACTTGCCCTGCGCCTGCGCGTTGCGCACCGTCGAGATGCCTTCCGCGCCGCACAGCAGGGCGACCTCGAACTCGCCATCGTAGATGCGCTGCGAGAACTCGATCATCATATCCCCCGGCGTATTGCCGCCGGCCTTGGTCCACAGCGCATAGCCGGGGTTGATGCCCAGCCGCTTCGCGATGGAGCGGGGGAAGTTGGCGGTCTTGCCGAACGGCGAGGGCCGGCCCGTATCCTCGAAGGTGCGCACCGCAACGATGGCGCCGATGGCGTTGCGCACCGCGGCGGCGCGCGTCGTGTTCTCGAAAGCGGCTTCGGCGGCGGCGGCCGCGACATCGGACGCCGCCCAGGTCTTGTAGGACGGCGAGTCGATGCGATCCACCGATTGCCCGACTCCGATCACCACCGGCGTGCGCGGGTTCAACATGCGACTCTCAGCCATTGCTCATTCTCCTTGGCGCTCCGGTGTGCGCTTCTGCTCGGAAGGTATTTCATCCGAAACGATACGCGACCTTTTTCGATGCCTGTACGGCCCGCGGCGCATTGGCGGTATTCCTGGCAGCCAGCGCCAATACCGCAGGTCGGACTTGAGCCTGCGGTGCATGGGCGGTCTTCCTGGCGCTGACGGGGCTCAGCTCCGGCGTGCGCCGGCGAGCCTTCGGTTGGTCGCGCTTCGGCGCGTGACGACGCCGGCCGGGTTCAGCCGAGCGTGGGCCGGCGTTGTGCCCAGGGCCGGGCGGCCTCGAAGGCGGCGCTGGCTTGCAGGACGCCCAGGTCGTCGAAGCGTGGGGCGACGATCTGCAGTCCGACCGGCAGGTTGTCGGCCGTGAAGCCGCACGGCACGCTCACGGCCGGATTGCCGGCCCAGTTGAACGGATACGAGAACAGGATGTAGCGGAAGAGACCGGTCTCCTGCTGCCAGTGCTCGGGCTGTATCAGCGTGGCGGGAAAGGCCGCGACACTGGCCGTGGGCGTGACCAGGTAGTCCCAGCTCTGGAAGAACTCGTGGATGCGCTGGCAGTACGTGAATCGCCGTGTGCGCATGTTCATGAATGTCGACAGCTTGACGTTCTCGACCGAACGCAACAGAGCGGCGAATCCCGGATCCATGCGGTCTTCCCACTCCGGCAGGAAGCGCGTGTAGCCGGCGAACACCGTGGGCCAGAAGAAGTCGAACAGTTCGACACCGTCGGGTCCCCAGGCCGGCGTCACCAGCTCGACGGTGGCGCCCATGTCCGCGAAAGCCTTGACCGCGTCGCCCACCAGGGCGGCGACATCAGGATCGACGCGCGCATGGCCGAGGTCGGGGCTGAAGGCGATGCGCTTGCCCTTCATTTCGGCCTGCAGCTTTGCGGCATAGTCCTGCGGCGGCGTTTCGAGCGTGGTGTAGTCCCACGGATGCGGGCCGGCCATGGCTTCCAGCATCAATGCCGCGTCGGTCACGGTGCGCGTGATCGGGCCCATGTAGGTCGCCAGATCATTGTTCGACATCGGCCAGTTGGGGATGCGGCCATGGGTCGGCTTCAGGCCGAAGACGCCGTTGAAGTGCGCCGGCAGGCGGATCGAGCCGGCGCCGTCGCCGCCCTGGTGTAGCGGACCATAGCCGGCCGCCGCGCCGGCACCGGCGCCCGATGATGATCCGCCGGCGCTGTAGCCGTGCTTCCAGGGATTGTGCGTGACGCCGGTCACCGGGCTGTGGCTGACACCCTTCCAGCCGAACTCCGGCGTGGTCGTTTTGCCCAGCATGATGCAGCCGGCGTCGTGCAGGCGCGACACGCAGGGCGCATCGACGTCGGGAATCGTGCCCTTGAAGATGTTGCTGCCGAAATCGGTCTGCACGCCTTTGGTGTGTTGCAGGTCCTTGATGGTGACCGG
>DATEIF010000871.1:0-4666 GCA_035279205.1 Vineibacter sp. | reverse complement strand
TCGCGCCGGCGCCGTGAGGCACACTTACCTTCCCCCGGAGGGGGAAGGTGCCCCGCAGGGGCGGAAGGGGGATGTTCGATCGGAATCCGACCACGCCACATGACATCGACTCTGTTGCCACATCCCCCTTCCGGCGCTGCGCGCCACCTTCCCCCTCCGGGGGAAGGGCGTGACCAGGTTGCCCGCTAAATGCTCGTTTTCATCATCCGCCGTCTGATGCAGGCCGTCGTCGTGATGGTCGTGATGTCGGCGCTGGTGTTCGGCGGCATCTACCTGGTCGGCAATCCCGTCGCCATGCTGATCAGCGACCAGGCGAGCGAAGCCGACCGCCTGGCCGTGATCCGCGAGCTGGGCCTCGACCAGCCGATCTGGCAGCAGTACCTCACCTTCGTCGGCAAGGCGCTGGTCGGCGATTTCGGCAAGTCGTTCCGCGCTGGCGAGCCGGCGATGCGCCTGATCTTCCAGCACATGCCCGCCACCATCGAGCTGGCGGTGATCGCCATGATGTTCGCCGTGCTGGTCGGCGTGCCGCTGGGCATGTACGCCGGGCTGCGGCCCGACAGCCTGCGCGCGCGCAGCATCATGACGGTCTCGATCCTGGGCTTCAGCCTGCCCACCTTCTGGGTCGGGCTGATGCTGATCATGCTGTTCGCGGTAGCGCTGCCCGACTGGATCCCCGGCTGGCCGCGCCTGCCGTCATCAGGACGCGGACCGACCGTCGATATCCTCGGCCTCAAGCTGAGCTTCCTCACAGCGCAGGGCTGGCTGCACCTGCTGCTGCCGGCGCTGACCCTGGCGCTGGCCAAGGGGGCGCTGATCATTCGGCTCACGCGCGCCGCCACCCGCGAAGTGCTGCCAATGGACTACGTGAAGTTCGCGCGCGCCAAGGGCCTGAGCGAACGGCGCATCGTGGGCGTGCATGTGCTGAAGAACATCGCCATCCCGATCGCCACGGTGACCGGCCTGGAGCTGGGCCAGGTCATCGCGTTCGCCGTCGTCACCGAGACGATCTTCTCATGGCCGGGCATGGGCAAGCTGCTGATCGACTCGATCCTGCTGCTCGACCGTCCGGTGGTGGTGGCCTATCTGGTGATCATCGTATTCTTCCTGGTGCTGCTGAACCTGCTGGTCGACATCCTCTACTCCGTGCTCGATCCGCGCGTGCGCCTGGAGGCGACGGCCCGATGACCGACCTCGCCGCCGACAAGCTGCCCACCCCGGCGAGCCCGGTTGCGGCCAAGGCCGAGACGCCACTGCGCCGCTTCATCAGCGCCTTCTGCGAAAACAAGCTGGCACTGTTCGGGCTGGCGCTGGTGATCGTGGTCGCCATCGCCGCCATCCTGGCGCCGTGGCTGGCGCCGCAGAACCCCTACGACATCGCCAAGCTCGACATCTTCGATTCCAAGATGCCGCCCGGCTCGGCCAGCAGCGACGGCAGCATGACCTACTGGCTGGGCACCGACGGCCAGGCACGCGACATGCTGTCG
Organism: Vineibacter sp.; assembly: GCA_035279205.1. Taxonomy (GTDB): domain Bacteria; phylum Pseudomonadota; class Alphaproteobacteria; order Reyranellales; family Reyranellaceae; genus Vineibacter. The sequence goes on along the minus strand of DATEIF010000871.1, from coordinate 3,179 downwards.
GCGATGATGTACGGGCTGCGGGTGTCGCTGCTGGTCGGCGCCGTGTCGGTGGTGGCGGCGCTCGCGATCGGCACCATGGTCGGCCTGGTGGCGGCGTTCTTCGGCGGCCGCGTCGATGCCTTCCTGATGCGCTGCGTCGACATCCAGCTGTCGTTCCCGGCCATCCTGGTGGCGCTGATCCTGCTGGCCGTGCTGGGCCAGGGTGTCGACAAGGTGCTCTACGCGCTGATCGCGGTGCAGTGGGCCTATTTCGCGCGCGCCGCGCGCGCCGCCGCCCTGGTCGAGCGCGAGAAGGAATATATCGAGGCCGCGCGCTGCCTGGCGCTGCCGCAGCGGCGCATCCTGTGGCGTCATCTGCTGCCCAACTGCCTGCCGCCGCTGATCGTGATCGCCACGGTCGAGGTGGCGCACGCGATTGTGCTCGAGGCTACGCTGTCGTTCCTCGGCCTGGGCGTGCCGGTGACCGAGCCGTCGCTGGGCAAGCTGATCGCCAACGGCTTCGAGTTCCTGATGGCCGGCAAGTACTGGATCGCGCTGTTCCCCGGCCTGGCGCTCGCCATCGCGCTGATCGGCATCAACCTCGTCGGCGATCACTTGCGTGACATCCTCAATCCGCGAAATGCGCGGTGACGGACAAAAGATGAACCACAGAGGCACAGAGACACAGAGGCCACACAGAGGAAAACGCCATCGCGCGCCGAAGGCGCGCAGCTCTTCATCCTCTGTGCTGCCTCTGTGCCTTTGTGGTTCGTTTTCATCGTAGAACCGGACAGAGCGACAAACGTTGACCACCCCGACCCTGAAATTGGCGAATCTCAAGACGCACTTCTTCACGCGCGACGGCGTGGTGAAGTCGGTCGATGGTGTCGAATTCGCGGTCAATGCCGGCGAGGTGCTGGGCCTGGTGGGCGAGTCGGGATCGGGCAAGAGCGTCACCGGCTTTTCGATCCTGGGCCTGATCGATCCGCCCGGCCGCATCGTCGACGGCCAGATCCTCTATCGCGGCGAGGATCTCGCCAAGGCGACACCGGAGCGGCTGCGGGCATTGCGCGGCAAGAACATCGCGATGGTGTTCCAGGATCCGATGATGACTCTGAACCCGGTGCTGCGCGTCGACACGCAGATGATCGAGGCGGTGCGCGCGCACGACGATGTCGACGATGCCACGGCCCGCACGCGGGCGCTCGAAGCGCTGGCGCAGGTCGGCATTCCCTCGCCCGAGGCGCGGCTGCGCAGCTATCCGCACCAGTTCTCCGGCGGCATGCGCCAGCGCGTTGCCATCGCCATCGCACTGTTGAACCGGCCCGACCTGATCGTCGCCGACGAGCCCACGACGGCGCTCGACGTCACCATCCAGGGCCAGATCCTGTTCGAGATGCGAAAACTGTGTCGCGATACCGGCACGGCACTGATCTGGATCACGCACGATCTGGCCGTCGTCGCCGGCCTCGCCGACCGCATTGCCGTGATGTATGCCGGCCGCATCGTCGAGCACGGACCGACGGCCACGATCCTCGAAAACCCGCGCCATCCCTACACGCGCGGCCTGATCGGCTCGGTGCCGACCCGCGGTCATCGCGGCCAGGCGCTGTTCCAGATCCCGGGCATGGCGCCCTCGCCGCTGCGGCTGCCGCAGGGCTGCGCCTTCCAACCGCGCTGCGATCGCGCCACCGAGCGATGCGCGACGATGCCCGATCTCAGCGACATGGACCCCGGCCACCAGGCACGCTGCTGGCATCCCGTGGTGTGACCGGCACGCGTGTTCCGCGCTGCGGGAAGTCTGCACTGCGACGCAATCTCGGCTGGACGCGCTTCGCAGGCGCACTGTCACGCGGTTGACACCGACCCATTGCGCGCGTGTGCTGCGCATAATCTTGCCGTGCCCGCCGGATCCGCACGTGTCGCCGCCGCAACGTATCGCCAGCACCAGCGTTGAGCGAAGAACCACAAAGTCGGGGACCCCAACATGCGAAGCATCACCAGCCGCAAACCGATCTTCGCGGACCCCTGGCCGTTCCTGCGCGGCTGGTGCCGGGCTCCGCTGGCCGTGGGCTGGCCGCTGGCCAGCAGCTGGTGGTCGGCGCAGCGCATCGCGGCGGCGACATTGCGCGCCGCGCGCCACAGCGGTCCGGTCGTCGAGTTGGGCGCCGGCACCGGTCCCGTCACCGAGGCCCTGCTGCAACAGGGCTGCCCGCTCGACCGCCTCGTCGTCGTCGAACGCGACGCCGAGATGTGCGGCTTCCTGGAGACACGCTTTCCCGGTCTGCGGATCCTGCAGGGCGACGCGCTGCGCCTGAAGGAAACGCTGGCGCGCGGCCGCGTGACGTCAACCAGCGTCACGCTGTGCGGCCTACCCATGCGCGTCGTGCCGCCGGATGCATCGACACGGTGTTATGGCGATGCCTTCGCGATGATGCCGCCGGATGGCGAAGTCATTCAGTATACCTATGGTCTGCGTTCGCCATTGGCGCCCGCGGCGTTGCAGGCACTCGACCTGCGCGCCAGCTTCATCGGCCGCGAATGGCGCAACATCCCGCCGATGGGCGTGTGGCGCTACCAGCGGCGCGACGCCACGCACTGAACATCGCGGCGGGACACTTCGCCGACTGGACAGGGCGCGCGAACGGTGGAAGGGTCGGATTCTACCATCCTAGAACCGCGGCATGGCCTCCTCGATCGTCGAACTCTCCGGCATCACCAAGCGATTCACGCAGCGCGTCGATCTCGCCGGCCGCGTCGCCAATCTGTTCGGCGCCGGGCTGCACGAGATCGTCGTGCAGGCCGTATCCGACATCGACCTTGCGATCGCCGAGGGCGAGGTGGTCGGGCTTGTCGGCGAGTCCGGCTGCGGCAAGAGCACGCTGGGCCGCATGGTGGCCGGTATCCTGTCGGCAAGCGACGGCACGATCCGTTACCGTGGCACGTCGCTTGACGCCATGACGACGGACCAGAAGCGCGCCTGGGCGCTGGGCGTGCAGATGATCTTCCAGGACCCGTTCGCCTCGCTCAATCCGCGCCTGCGCGTGGGCGAGATCATCGGCGAGGCGCCGGTGGTGCATGGCCTGGTCGACCGTGGCGCCGTGGGCGACTACGTCGCCGAGCTGATGCGCCGTGTCGGCCTCGATCCCGCCTATGTGCGCCGCTACCCGCACCAATTCTCCGGCGGCCAGCGCCAGCGC
>DATEIF010000870.1:0-6343 GCA_035279205.1 Vineibacter sp. | reverse complement strand
GCCAGGTGCTGGAATACCGCGTCGACGTCGGAGCGACGTGACGGCGTGGACACGGAAGTCATGCGCTTGTCTCCGCTATCGACCCAATGGCGGGTCTCAGAAGCGGACCGTGCGCAGGCCGGGACCGGTCGAGAAGGACCGAACCGGCCCCCTGACGGGGACGCTTTCGCTACTGCTGGTCCAGCAAGGAGGCGATATGCCGGATATGCCGATGCACGGCCGGGTTCGGGCCGGCGATGGATGCCGGCACCCCGTCCGTCGCCCGGATCTCATTCGGCGTCTTCCCGGTCGCGCCCTTGAGGAAGCGGCGGAAACTGCGCGCGTCGGCGTAACCGAGATCGGCCGCCACGGCTTCGACGCTGGCACCGCCGGCGCGCAGCAACGCGACACCGGCGTCGGCCAGCGCCTGGCGGCGGACCTGGCGGAAGCCGCCCAGCCGCCGGCGCAGGGCTTGTGGACTGAGGCCCGCCTGCCGCGCCAACCGGTCCAGCCGCAGCGCGGATACCGTGACCTGCGCCAGCGCCGGCGTCCGTGCGTCACCTTCGACGAACTGCAGCCACGGCCGCAGGCAGGCCCAATGCGCTTCACCGTCGGCCTGGCCGATCCGTCGCGATGCCAACACCGGCTTGGGGAAGCGCAAGGCGGCAACCGCGCCGAGGCGGACGGGCGCCTTCGCGGCCCAGTGACGCGCGCCGAGGTTCATGTGCGCGCGGTCACGCGTCATCACGTCGATCAGCGGCAGCGGCCGCCCGACAAAGTGGCTGCAGCACACGAACAGCCAGCTGAGCGCGATGTCCTCCAGGATGAACGACCCCGACTCGGTCTTGGCTTCGGCCCGGATCTTCAGGCTCGCGACATCCCCGGCGGTGTCGAGGTCGACGCGTACGATCGACGACTCCAGGCTGTACAGCTTGGCGACGGCGTAAAGGGCAGCCTCCAGTGTCGAACACCCCAGCATGACCCGCAGCGACAAGGCGCTGTAGCTGCATTGCAGGCGCTGGAAGCCGAAGCCGTGCGCAGCATCGTCGATCGCCATCGCCGTGTTCATGCACAAGAGCAGGTGCTGCGCCGGCGACACGCGGTCGCGATCATCACCATACTGGAGGTCGATCAGGCTCCGGGCGAAAAGCTGGTCGCGCGGCACGCCTTGCGCCACGGCGCCGGCACACAGCCGCACCAGCCAGCTGAGCGGCACGCCATCGACACCTGCATCGTCGACACGGACGTTGCTGCCGCTTCCATAAGCGTATGCCATCGTCGACCTCCGCGGTCTGGCGTCAGGCCACAGCCTTCAGCGCATCGAGTGTTTCATCGGGCCGCTCGACCATCATGAAATGCCCGCACGCCTTCAACAGCGTCATGCGGCTGCCCGCGATCGCCGCCGCCAAGGGCTTGCACTTCGCCGCTGGCGTCATCTGATCGCTGTCGCCGCAGACGAAGGTGACCGGACACGTCACCTGCGCCGCGCGGGCCGGCGCATCCTTGTAGGCGTTGCAGGCCGCGAGGTCGTTGTGGATGACGCCGGGCGCCGCCTTGTCGAGCACGGCCAGCGACTCTCGCGTCAGCCATAAGCCGGGACTCACCATGCCGCCGATCTGAAGCGCGCGGCCCAGCCCCCAGAATGTCATCAGCTCGCGCACCTTGCTGGTGCCGGCCTTGGCCGACTCCAGCATCTCCGGGTGCACCGGCATCTCGCCGGCGATCCCGCACAGGCCCAGCGCCCGGACGCGGTCGGGATAGCGCCCGGCGGCGTCGAGCGAGACGAGGCCGCCCATCGAATGACCGACCAGCGCCGCCTGACGGACACCAACTGCATCGAGCAGGCGGCTCACCCAGTCCGCCATCGCCGCGATGCTGGACAGCGGCGCGCCGCCGGAGCGGCCATGGCCCGGCAGGTCGACGGCCAGCACCGAGCGACCGTGATTGGCGAACCAGCGCGTCTGCAGGCGCCACGTGGTGCGATCAAAGCCGGCGCCGTGCAGGAACACCACGACCGGCTTGGCAGGATCGAAGTCGACGCCGCCGGTGGTGGCAAACACGTCGTGGCCGTCGACAGTGAACGTGGTGGTCATCGTTTCAACCCTTGTGTGCGGCGCGCAGTGCCGGGGTGAGATCGTCGATCAGGTCATCGACATCCTCCAGCCCCACCGACAGCCGCACCATGCCCTCGCCGATGCCGGTGGCGGCCAGCTGCTCGGCCGTCAGTTGCGCATGCGTGGTGGAGGCCGGATGGATCACCAGCGATTTCGCGTCACCAACATTCGCCAGATGCGAGAACAGCCGCAGGCGCTCGATGAAACGCTTGCCGGCCTCGCGGCCACCCTTGAGATCGAAGGCGAAGATGGAGCCGCTGCCGCGCGGCAGCAACTTTTTGGCAAGCGCGTGATCGGGGTGGCTGGGCAGGTCGGGGTGGTGCACCCGTTCGACCGCCGGGTTGGTCGACAGGAACGTCGCCACCGCCTGGGCGTTGGCGACATGCTGGCGCACACGCAACGGCAAGGTCTCGAGCCCCTGCAGCAGATAGAAGGCATTCTGCGGCGACAGTGCCGGGCCGAAGTCGCGCAGGCCCTCGGTGCGCGCCCGCATGATGAAGGCCTGCGGCCCGAACTCGGCGAAGAAGTCGATGCCGTGGTAGCCGGCGTAGGGTTCGGTCAAGGTCGGGAACTTGCCCGACGCGCGCCAGTCGAAGCGGCCGGCATCGACCAGCACGCCGGCGATGGCGATGCCGTGGCCGCCGATGAACTTGGTGGCCGAATGCATGACGATGTCGGCGCCGTGTTCCAGCGGGTTGCACAGAAAGGGCGAGGCGAAGGTGTTGTCGATCATCAGCGGCATGCCGGCGTCGTGCGCGATCCGCGCCACGGCCGGCAGGTCGAGCACCTCGCCGCCGGGGTTGCCGATGGTCTCGCCGAACACCAGGCGCGTCTCGGGCCGGATCGCCTTGCGCATGCCGTCGTGATCGCGCGGATCGACAAACGTCGTCGTGATGCCGAAGCGCGGCAGGGTGAGCCCCATCATGTTGCGGCTGCCGCCGTAGAGCGAGGCCGAGGCCACGATATGGCCGCCCTGCCCCATCAAGGTGGCGATGGCGATGTGCAGCGCGGCCTGGCCGCTGGCGACCGCCAGGGCGCCGGTGCCCTTCTCCAGCGCCGCGACACGTTCCTCGAGCACGGCCACGGTGGGGTTGGAGATGCGCGAGTAGATGTGGCCGCCGACCTCGAGGTTGAACAGGCTGGCGGCATGCTCGACATCGCGAAACACATAGCTGGTGGTCTGGTAGATCGGCACGGCACGGGCGCCGGTCACCGGGTCGGGCTGCTGGCCGGCATGCAGCGCCAGCGTGTCGAACTTCAGGAATTTTGCATCCGGCATTATACTGCTCCGCATTCCGCGAACGGAACCGCGTCCCGACCGCCGGTGCGAGACTAGACGAGGGCGGCGCGCGCGCAACGACAAAGGCGACGAAAGGGCTCGCACAGACGGGCCGACGGCGCCGCATCAGACAGAAAAACGGAGGGCCCCTCATGCGATTTCTGACGAGACTCGGAGTCCGCCTGGCGCTGCTGGCGGCGGCGGGCCTGGCGCCGCCGGCGCTTGCCAGCGACGATCGGCCGACGGCCGATGAGGCCCGGCCGCCGCCGACGCGGCTGATCTGCACGCCCAAGGCGCTGGGCCTGGTGTGCTCGACCACCAATATCCGTGCCGCGGTGACGGCGGGCCAGGCCGGCCGCTCACAGACACTGACCGTGGCTCCCTATCAGCCCTACACGGCGCCGCGTGGGCACAGGCTCGCCGGTTTCGATGTCGACCTGACGGTCTACGCCAATCGCAGCGATGGCGGACGCGTCTTCCTGATGGTCGACATCGGCGGCGATCCGCAGGTTTTCGACCTGACCGACCAGATCCAGCCCGGCCAGGGCGGCATTCGCACCGTACGCTTCAGCACCGCGCACGCGATGCTGGCCGATGGCGTCACGGATGCCGGCGTCAGCCGATTGCCGATCCACCTCCTGCTGACGGCGCAGACACGCGCCGCCACCGACAGCGCGCGGCTGGATGTGATCGAGATCGAGATGCGACCGCGGTCAGGCGGGTGAATCGCTGGCTCAACCCGTCACGTCGAGCGCAGCGAGAGACTCCATTCGCGGGAGATCCCTCGCTACGCTCGGGATGACATCACCGACAGCGCAGGTAGGCGCCTTCGTTGAAGATGTTGGAGCCGCGCGGACAAGTGCGCAGATCGATCGACGCGTCGCGCATCTGACCATCGGCTTTCGGGCAAGACGCCATCAGCAGATAACCATCGATGATCCGCTCGTTGCGGCATTCGCGGCGATAGGGACCCGGCGGCAGGCTGTAGCGAGCGCGCTGATCACGGTCGCGCCAGCCATCATCGCGTCCGCCTTGCCAGCTTGGTGCGTTACCGCAGCGCAGATACGCACCGTCATTGTAGACCGCCGACCCGCGCGGACAGGTACGCAGATCAAGCGACGCGTCGCGCATGTCGCCATCGCGCTTGGGACACGTCGCGCGCAGCAGGTAGCCGCCTTCAACGCGCTCGTTGCGGCATTCCCCGCGATAGGATCCCGGCGGCAGACCATAGCCGTAGCGGTCGTTGCCGGTGTTATAGCCGCCACCGCTGCCGCACTTCAGATAGGCACCATCGTTGTAGACCGCCGATCCGCGCGGACACGTGCGCAGATCGAGCGACGAATCACGCATCTCGCCATCCCGCTTGGGGCACGTCGCGCGCAACAGGTAGCCGCCTTCGACGCGCTCATGCCGGCATTCCTGCCGATACGGACCCGGCGGCAAATCGTACGAATCGCGTGCCAGCGCCTCCCCCGTGCCCAGGGCCGCCCCAGCCAACGCCGCGACAAGCACCCAACGCTTCATTGAGAGACGGGACATCAAATCCTCCCTGACAGATGCCTGACCTTATCATCTTCTCTGAATTAAGTCTGAAGAACGGCATGTTCTCGGCGTCTACTGGGCGGTCCAACCTCCATCACTGACCAGTTGGGCGCCCTGCATGTTGGCGGCGGCCGGCGAGCACAGGAACACGGCCATCGCCGCCAGCTGCTCGGGCGTCGTGAACTGCAGCTGCGGCTGCTTCTCGCCCAGCAATGTATTCCTGGCCTGATCGACGCTGACCTTCTGCTCGGCCGCCCGCGCCTCGATCTGCTTCTGCACCAGCGGCGTCAGCACCCAGCCCGGGCAGATGGCATTGCACGTGACGCCCGTGTTGGCGCACTCGATCGCCACCGATTTCGTCAGGCCAATGACTCCATGCTTGGCCGCCACGTAGGCCGTCTTCTCGCCCGAGGCCACCAGTCCGTGCGTCGAGGCGATGTTGATGATGCGGCCCCAGCCAGCTTTCTTCATCAGCGGCAGGGCCGCGCGGATGGTGTGGAAGCTGCTCGACAGGTTGATGGCGATGATGGCGTCCCAACGGTCGACCGGGAATGCCTCGACCGGCGCCACGTGCTGGATGCCGGCATTGTTGACCACCACGTCGACCGAACCCAGCGTCGCCGCCGTCTTCGCCACCAGGTCGGCGATCTCCGCCGGCTTGCTCATGTCGGCGGCATGGTAGCCGACCTTGCCGGGGCCGATGGCGGCGATCTCCTTGCGGATCTGCTCGATCGCCGCCGCGTCGCCAAAGCCGTTGAGCATGACATTGGCGCCCTCGGCTGCCAGCGCGCGGGCGATACCGAGCCCGATGCCGCTGGTCGAACCGGTAACGATGGCGGTCTTGTTGGTGAGAATCATCGACTTGAACTCCACTCAGGACTTCTTGAAGAACATTTGCGCTGCCGCGGCATGCGCCTGCTTGGCCTTGATCTTGTCCTCGACGCGCGCGATCTCGGCCTTCATCTCGGCAATGTAGTCACGCAGTTCCTCGACCGACATCGGATCGAGATTTTTCGGCTGTGGCTTCTTTGTGCGCGGGTCCTGGTCGTCATCATCACGCGCCATGGCACTCCTCCAACCGATCGGACGGCGGATCGATGGACGGTCCGCCCGTCCCCGGGCTATAGCAGGCGTCATGCATCCCTGGAACCCTGCGCGGAGAGCCGCATGAGCACCCTGCCCCCGACCATGACCTGCATCGAAATCAGCACACCCGGCGGCCCCGAGGTCCTGAAACCGGCCACCCGTCCGGTGCCGGGCCCGCAGGAAGGCGAGGTGCTGATCAAGGTCGCGGCCGCGGGCGTCAACCGCCCCGACCTGGCGCAACGCGCCGGCACGTACCCGCCGCCGCCGGGAGCATCGGACCTGCCCGGCCTGGAATGCGCCGGCACCATCGCGGCGCTGGGTGCCGGCGTCACCGGCTGGAAGG
>DATEIF010000869.1:0-2214 GCA_035279205.1 Vineibacter sp. | reverse complement strand
GATGATGGCTGCCGTCCGCCGCAACGACGCCATCCTCGGCAAGCCGTGCCACGCCGATGATGGCTGCCGTCCGCCGCAACGACGCCATCCTCGGCAAGCCGTGCCACGCCCTGGGTGACGAGACGCACGGTCGGCCGGTTGAAGATCGGGTAGTAGTCGTTCGAGATCGTCGGGCGCTTGCAGGTATAGTTATAGGACGGAGTCAGGGCCGCGACGAGGTCGGGATCATCCACCTGGCTGCGGATGTGCTCGCGGGCGCGGATCTCGGCCAGACGGTTCAGGCGGCTGCCCTCCGTCACCATCTCCAGCCCTGTGGCCTCCCAGCCTTTCCAGTGCTCCCAGCGCTTCTTGCGCAGCAGGGCCGGGTCGGCCCGCAGGCATGCGATCTCGGCCGGATCGGTGACCGGGTTGCTCTTGGGGCTGACCCACACGGGAGTGCGCTGGAAGACGGTCAGGCACGCGGCACCCGCCGCCAGCGCCGGGGCACACTGTACCGACGTGGCTCCGGTGCCCACCAGCGCGATGCGCTTGCCGTCGAGCGCAACGTCATGGCGCCAGCGTGCGGTGTGGAAGACCGCGCCGCGAAAAGAAGCCATTCCCGGGAAGTCGGGGATGTTGGGCGTGTGCAGGCCACCCACGCCGGATATGACCGCGTCGGCGCTCCAGCGCCGCCCGTCCACGGCCTCGATCAGCCAACGGCCACCGGTGTGCGTGACGCTGCCGACGGCGGTATCGAACAGGATGCTGCCGGTGATGTCGTATTTGTCGGCGCAATGACGCAGATAGGCGCAGATCTCGGCCCCCGGCGAGAAGGCCTTCGACCACGCCGGGTTGAGCTCGAACGAAAATGAATACAGATGCGAGGGCACATCGCACTCGACCCCCGGATAGGTGTTCTCCCGCCAGGTGCCGCCGACGCCGGCCCCCTTCTCGAGCACGATGAAGGGGCCGATCCCGGCCCGCTTCAGGTCAATGGCGGCGCACAGGCCGGATATGCCGGCGCCGATGACCGCGACCCGATAGTGCTGCACGTCCCCTCACTGGCTTTCGAGAACCGAGGGCGGAGGCTGTAGGGCAAGCGGCGTGCAAATTGTCCCCTCACCAGCGAGGGGTTGACAGGGCGGCGTGTTTACGCGTGGCGCCCGTGGACGCTGGCGCACCGACGGTGTCGGCGGAATATCATGAGCGCACCCGGAGGAGCGCGGTCCGGCACACGCCGCCCTGCACTGCGGCAGGTGAGCCGCCTCAGGCGCTGACGGGGCCGATCAGTCCGAGCTGCGCTGCCAGCGCGACGGCATGGGTGCGGTTCACGGCGCCCAGCTTCTCCACGACATTGTCAATGTTGTAGCGCACCGTGGTGCGCGCGATGCCGGCGAGCGTGGCGATCTCGGCATCGCCATAGCCTTGCGCGCAGAGGCGCAGGCAGTCGCGTTCGCGCGGCGAGAGACGCACCAACTCCTCTGCCGTGACGCCGCGCAGGCCCACCGTGCGGTTGAAGGCCCGCATGAAATAGTGGCCGGCGCCCAGCAGGTGGCCGGCCGTGCGCCCCAGCATCGCGGCAAGGTCGACGGGATCGCGGGCGCCCGCCCAGGTCAGCATCGACACCTGGCCGCGCGGCAGATGAATGGGCACGGTCAACAGCGCGGTATGGCCCAGCGCCAGCACGATCTCGCGCACCCGGCGCGGGTCGGGACCGAGTCCCGCCGGGCCACCCCTGCCAGGGGTTGCGCGCACATCGGTGATGAAGGGCACATGCTCGAAGCGGCAGCGGATGTAGAACGGCATCTTGGTGGTGACGCTGCGGCGCCACCACAGCTCCATCACCTCGTCGGGCCAGCCCTGCCGGCGCAGGAAGGCGTCGGCATGCGGATTGATGAAGGGCTGAGAGATATCGACCGACCAGGCGACGCGGGGCATATCGATGGCGGCGGCGATGCGGTCGATCTGCATCTCGGCCGCGGCCATGTCGGCCGCATCCATCAGCGCCTCGACCGCCTGCCCCAGCAAGCCCGCCGTCACATCCGGATCGCCGCTCATTACCCCGTGCGCCCTCCCTGCCCTGCCCGAAAGGTGCCGGAACCGGGTCGGTGAAGAAAAGCGCGAATTACCCGCCAGGCTTGCCGTTGCGCCAGCCGCGGCAAGCCGCACGCTTCAGCGGGTCGGCGTGAAGACGATGATGTCGTCGGGCCAGGCGACGTGCAGCAGCGCGCGGGC
>DATEIF010000868.1:0-4502 GCA_035279205.1 Vineibacter sp. | reverse complement strand
TGGCGCTACGCGCCATGCGGGCGAGACGCCCGCGCTCCCGGGCTCAATGCGTGTGCGTGCTGCCGCAGGCGGCCTTACGTGCGTTGTGGGCCTGCGCCATCAGGGTGAACAGGCGCATCACGTCGAGCGGCTTGCCGTCGGCGCGGAAGTCGCGGTAGGCGGCGGCGACGTTGACGAACACCCGTTCCGGATCGGTCCAGTCGCGGAAGGCATCCCAGGCGATGTCGCGCGCCGCGTCCGCATCGCTCATGCCGGCATCATAGCGCTTGCGTGCTTCAATGAGGATGAACTCGAGATACTGCTTCAGGTCGCGCACGCCCTTCTTGTCGGTGATCGGCCCGTGCCCCGGCACCACCGTCTCGACGTCCCATGACAGCATCAGATCGCAGGCCTTGATCCAGTTCGACACCGGGCCGGCCCACACCACCGGATGGCCGCCGACAAACAGGATGTCGCCGGTGAAGACGACGCGGTCCTGCGGCACGTAAACGATGACATCACCGCGCGTGTGCGCCGGGCCGACCTCGAGGAGACGCACCTCCTTGCCGCCGACCCGCACGCTCATCTCGCCGTTGAAGGTCTGGGTCGGCGGCGTGTGCACGATGTTGCGGAAGTCGAAGCGGGCACCCATGACCTCGTGCAGGAAGGCGCCGGCCTCGCCCATGTTGCGCCAGTTGGCCATCATGGCCTGGAAGGTCTCCGCCGGCCGTTCGGCCATCTCCTCGGCGCAGCCCTGGGCGGCGATGATCTGCGCGCCCTCGACCAGCTGGTTGCCGAAGGTGTGATCGCCGTTGGAGTGCGTGTTGACCAGCGTGTCGATGCGCGCCGCCTGCGGCACGGCGCGCCGCATGCCGGCCAGCATCTCGCGCGTGAGCGGCAGGTCGAACAACGTGTCGACCAGCAGGCAGTCCTTGCCGTCCACCACCAGGCCGGCGTTGCTGTAGCCCCAGGTACCGTCCGGCTGCAGCCAGGCGTGGCAACCGTTGCCGAGATCGTGCAAACCCTTGGTGTAGTTCCAGCGCGCCATGCCGCTCCTCCGCACCGTTGCATCGTCCACGTCGGGCCATCATAAGACTCGGACGCGACACCTGTCAGGAGAGCAAGATGGCCTCTGTCCACCTCGAGAACGCCAGCGGTTTTTCGCAGCACATCCGCGCCCGTACGCACACGCTGACGGCGGACGAGCCTGCCAGCAACGGCGGCACCGACACCGGACCGGACCCTTACGAGCTGCTGCTGTCCGGCCTGGCGGCCTGCACGGCGCTCACGCTTCGCCTCTATGTCGCACGCAAGGAATGGACGCTGGGCCGCATCGGCATCCACGCCCGCTTCGTGCGCGAGGCCGACGGCACCGAGCGGATCGAGCGCGATGTCACGTTGGAGTCGGAACTCGATGCCCAGCAGATCGGTCGTCTCGCCGACATCTGCGAAAAGACACCGGTCACCAAGACGCTGAAGCGCAGCATGACCATCACCACGCGGTTCGTGTGACGAGGACGGCCAGTCGCAAATCTGGTGCGTTCGGCGATGTGACCTGCCAGCGTTACGATGCTCGCCGGCAATGCGGTTATGGGGGAGCGCAGCGTCGACGCCTCCCGGGCATACCTCATGATCTATGTAAACAGATCATTCGGCGATGTAGATATATTAAAACACATCAAACCAAGGCGACGGTCGCCGCCATCGATGCGCACGTCAGAACGATTCCGATTGCACGGTGAGATGCAGGTTTCCCGGGGCGTAGCCGAGATGACCGTGTTCCCGGGCTACGCCATCTCCTGCGCCAGATCGCCGGGGATCATCCCGCGGGTCGGGGCGGCCCACTCGAGCGCCACGTCCTCGATCATCGGCGCGTTGGCGGACAGCAGATTGAACTTGCCCGGCGTGTAGCCGCGCCGCACCTGCTTCAGCAGCACCGGGCCGTCGACGACCTTCACGACGCAAAGCTTGTTCACGACGCTCGACAGGTCCGGCTCGGGATCGCGGCTGTAGAAAATGATCCAACCGTCGGGGATGGTCGGTGCCTGGCTGTCGCCACGCACGATGACGGCAACCGTCTTCTTCGGATTGGCGCCGGGCGGGCAGGGTGCCTCCCGCAGTCCGCCGCCCTTGGGATAGGGATCGACCAGCTCGACCGCGGCGCCGGCACCGACATAGCCCACGACCGGAACCACGGGCAGCTGGCCGCCGAACATCACCTGTCCGGGGTCGACGCCGTAATAGTCCGCGAACCGCTTGGCCCAGTACCAGCGCATCGCCTCGGGCTTCATCTCGAACTTCGAGACGTTCGAGGGAACCGTGCCGACCCCATCGGCGACCTGCCGCAGAGTCAGCCCGCGGTCCAGCCGTAGTGCCGCGAGCGCACTGATCGGCCGATCGGGGTCGCGCTTCCTACCGCGCTTGGGAGGTTCGTCTGCCATACCCATAAATTTATCCACAATACGAGAAAAGTCATTTCCTAATATGAGAATAATTTGTTTTACTTTTGTTCTCTTTTAGGGGATAAGGCACGGAATGAGCCTCACCCCACAGCAGCATCGATTGCTCGTCTTCATTGCCGAGCGCATCCGTGCCACCGGCGTGTGTCCCAGCAACAGCGAGATGATGGCGGCGCTTCAAACCAGGGCGCGCGGCAACATCCATGCGCTGATCGGCATCCTCGAGGAGCGCGGCTACCTGCGCCGGATGTTCCGCCACCGCGCCCGCTGCATCGAGATCCTGCGCCTGCCCGACGACGTGTCGGAGGCCTGGCTGCGTGCGGTGAGCACCGGATCGATGGCGCGCGAACTGGCGCGTCGCGGCATCGGCCCGCAGACCCGGCAGGCCCATGCGCTCTGCCAGGACTGCGGTGCCGAACGGCTCACAGGCGAGGGACCCCCCAGATGGACACGATGCGATCAGAAGTGGCGGTTGCCGGTGCGATGACCGAGGCGGTGTCGATGCCTCGCGACATCCCCGATCATCCCATCTCGCCGCCACCGGATGGCGAGGCAGCGCGTGCAGTGCTGGGCGCAGCGGATGACCTGCCGCGCGACGATAGCGCGGCTGCAGCCGACGCGGCCGACCAAGACGATCCGGCCGCCACGCCACCGGCGCGGCCGCCGACGCTGGCCTATCTGGCGCCGTTGCTGCCGATACGGGCTGCGCGCCAGAACATCGCAAGCTATGCGCATCTCTACGGCGCCGTCGTCACGCGCTATCGCACGCCGATCGAGACGATCGCGCCGGCGGCGCTGTGCCGCATCATCCGCACCGCGGTGGAAACCACGCACGAAGGCCGGCGCGAGCGGGCCGAGACCATCGTGCGCGCCCTGGCGCTCAGCATCATCGGCGCCGAGGGCGAGCCGCTGGGCGTGCCACGCACGGCCTTCGATCTGCTCAAGCGGCTGAGCCGCCAATCGCTGGTGGCGCGCCATGTCAACGGCGTGGCACCCGACGATGGCGTGCCGCCGGGCCAGGAGGGTTCGTGCCGCTCATGACCGAACCCTTGCCCGCACCGCTGATGACGCAGGTGGTCGATCTCTCGGGTCTGGACTACATGCCGCTGATGATCGCCGATCTGCTGCGCTCCGACGCCTGGCGCAAGGCGCGGCGGCGGCCCGAGGTCGGCTTCTACCAACTCAACCTGTGGGTCGCCGCGTTCCGGGGCAAGCCGGCGGGCTCGCTGCCGGACGACGACGATGTGCTGGCCGATCACGCCAAATGCGCGCTCGATCGCTGGCCGGAGGTCAAGGACGCGGCCATGCACGGCTTCGTGCGCTGCGCCGATGGACGCTGGTATCACCGCTACCTGTGCCTCGAGGTGATCCCCGTCGCCATCGATCGGCGCCTGCGCTGGCGCGAGCGCAAGCAGCGCCAGCGCGCGACGTCACGAGAGACGGCGACGCCGCAGCCCGAGGGTCCCCTGGGACAGCAGGTCATGTCCGGCGAGACGGCGGCGCCTGTCCCTCAGGACTCGCCGTTACGGGACGGGACGAGACGGGACATGGAAGAAGACTCGACGGCACCCGCGGCGCGGCTGCTGTCCGTTGCCGCCGATGCCGATGGTGAAATGCCGAGCGGGGAGTGCCATGAAGCCGACGCCGACAGCATCGCCGTGGAACGAGCCCGCCGCGGTACCCGGCTGGCGCCGGATTGGCGCCCCTCGGATACCGAGCGCGCGTTTGCCGCCGGACTCGGCTTCGACGCCGAGCAGGTCGCTGCCGAGTTCCGCGACTACTGGCACGCCGTGCCCGGACAGCGCGGCCGCAAGCTCGACTGGGCCGCAACCTTCCGCAATCGCTGCCGCGCGCTCGCCGGCCGCGATGGTCGCCGCCGTCCACCAGGCGGCGACGGAGCGGGACGCGCGGGAGATCCTGCGGGCATCGCTGGCGCGGCAGCTCGGGTCATCGCCCGCCGTGGTCTTGCGTAGCGCCTTCGCCGACGGCCAGTACGCCGGCGACATTGCGCGCATCGACCTGCCGGCTGTCGATGCCGGCACGCTGGCGCGCGCCTGGCGCGAG
>DATEIF010000867.1:0-2864 GCA_035279205.1 Vineibacter sp. | reverse complement strand
GTCTTGCAATTAGGCGCGCAGCTCTGGACGCATGGGGTCTTCCTGGTCTTCGTTGCCGGTGCCGTCTATGCGCAGGCACTTACGGGGTTCGCGCTGGCCCTGATCCTGCTCGGCCTGGTCGGTGCCACCAACCTGGTGCCGCTGCCCGATGCGGTGAATGCATCGACGATCATCGGGTTCTGCACCGCTTGGCTGTTTCTCTATCGCAACCGCGCTCTGCGCATCGAGAAAGTGCTCGTGCCGACCGTTGTTGCGAGCGCGGGGGGCGTTTTGGTCGGTGCGCTCTTGCTCGGATGGCTTGCCGGAACGGCCTATCAGGTCCTTCGCCTTGTCCTGGGCGTCAGTATCGTGGGTTGCGCGCTGTCGCTGTGGCACACCGCTCGACCGCTCCAAGCAATGTCGTCTCCCAAGGCCTTTGCCCTTACTGGCGGCATTGCCGGCATCTTGGGAGGCATGTTCTCCGCAGGAGGACCGCCTCTGGTTTATCTACTGTACCGGCAGCCGAAGCCTCTCGCGTGGATTCGGCAGTCACTCATGGTGATCTTCGGATTTAGCACGTCGCTGCGTCTGTTCATCGTAGTGCCGTCCGGTCAGTTCTCGCTCTTCGCACTGCAGCTCGCGGCAGAAGCCCTGCCCGTTGTTTTTCTCATGACCTACTTTGCCGTGCGCCACCCACTACCTCTGTCACCCAAGCTGTTCAGAGCAATCATTTGCATCCTGCTGATCACGACGGGGCTCAGCATGGGCATCGGCGCCTTCATGGCGATGCGCTGAACAAGACCTCAAAAAGGTTGCTCAGGACGGACGGCCTGCCGTCCTGGCTGCCAGTTTTTGCGCGGGCGCATGCCGCTGGCGCAGTGCCAGTGGGCGGTGGGGATTGCGAGCGGCGGCATCCCACATCAGGCGTGGATCGAAGGCCTCGGCGGCGACGATGGTCAGCAGGACGACGGCGCAGAAGGCCACGGCACCGATGCCGGGTTCGATGGTCGCGACCGCACCGAACTGCACCAGCGCGCCCAGCAGGGATTCCATGAAGATGTCGACCATCGACCATCGGCCGATCCAGGCGACGACGTAGTAAAGCCGCGTGCGTTGCGGCAGCAGGATGCTCGCGCCGGCTTCGGTGGTCACCAGCATGGTGGCCATCAGCATGAGGCCGAGACCGATCAGCTTGAACACCGGCACCAGGATGCTGGCGAAGAAGACCAGAAGCGCCAGCGGGCGATGGGGATTGCGGGCGGCGGCGTCCCACATCAGGCGCGGATCGAAGGCCTCGGCGGCGACGATGGTCAGCAGGACGACGGCGCAGAAGGCCACGGCGCCGATGCCGGGCTCGATGGTCGCGACCGCGCCGAACTGCACCAGCGCGCCCAGCAGGGATTCCATGAAGATATCGACCATCGACCATCGCCCGATCCAGGCGACGACATAGTAAAGCCGGGTCCGTTGCGGCAGCAGGATGCTGGCGCCGGCTTCCGTGGTCACGAGCATGGTGGCCATCAGCATGAGGGCGAGACCGATCAGCTTGAACACCGGCACCAGGATGCTGGCGAAGAAGACCAGAAGCGCCAGCGGATACATCTGCGACGCCAAGAGCTCCTCGACGCCGCCCAGGATGGTACTGGGCGCGCCGGCGCCGGACTGGATGACCGTCAGCACCGGATAGTAGTTGGCCGGGATGTAGAAGATGGCGGCGGCGATCACGAAGGCCCAGGTCCGGTTCAGGCTGTCGGGCTTGCGCGCATGCAGCGCCGAGCCGCAGCGCGGACAGTGGGCGTCGTCGTGGTGGGCCGGCACGCTCACCATGCCGCAGGCCTCGCAGCCGATGGCGCCGGGCCGGAAGGTGAGCGGTCGCGGCTCCGCGATCGGGGCATGGGTCTGCCCGGTGCGCTCGATCGCCTCCCACACGGCGCCGGGCTCGAGCACGGTATCGGCCCATACGACGACGATCGTCAGCAGGCCCAGCGCATAGACGGCGGGTCCGATGTCCATTTGCACGATGTCGCCGAGCTTGGTGTAGGCGACGAACACGCCCAGCAGCAGCACCTCCAGCATCGACCAGATGCTGATCTTGCGCGCGAACAGGAAGACGCCGCGCAGGTTCGGCAATGGCCGCTGCAGCCGGAGCCCGACCAGCACGTAGATGGCGCCGGCGAACTTGCCGAGCGGAGCGAGGCCGGTGGTGAACACCACCGCCACGGCCAGCGGCCACAGGCCCTGGCGCACCAGTTCGAGGGGACCGGAGGCGAGCGTACTCTCATGCACGATGCCCGCGGTCGAGACCTTCATCAGCATCGCTGTCCACACGATGACATAAAGGACGAGGGCGGCGATGTTGAGGGCGAGGCCGCGGTCGAGCGGATTGTGCCGTGTGCGACGCAGCAGGGTGCCGCAGCGCAGGCACTGCGAGTGCATGTCGGGGCCGAGCTCGGGCACGACCTGGAACAGGCCGCAGCCCATGCATTCGCGCAGCTCGGGACGGGTCACGACTGCAGCATGGCCGCCAGGCCGTCAGTCAGCTCGGCCACGGCGTCGCTGGTGGCGGCAACCTGGCCCGACACATTGGGCGTCGGCGGATGCTTGACGATATTGAAGCTTCTTGCCGTGTTGCGCCTGGGCCGGTTGAACTCGATCCCCGCCTGGGCCTCGAGCGCGAGCTCGCCCGAGGCATCGAGATCGAGCCGCTGGATGTTGACCCCCAGCACCGCATTGGGATCGACCGAGATGGCGCCGCCTTCGGCATAGATGCGGCTGTAGGGCAGGCGCTGCGACAGGCCGAGCACGATCGTGCGGCTCAGCATCGTGGCGAGACTCTCGCCCCACCAATCGTTGGACATCACGCCGAGCTTGTAGGCCTGCGACGA